>JANQKJ010000136.1 GCA_028281205.1 Gammaproteobacteria bacterium | reverse complement strand
TAGTGAAACTACCTTCACAGCCCCCTCAAGTTGTCACTAGCGATTCAGCACCAGTACGCGGTATGAGTAAGCAGCAAGTTGAATCTGCCCATGGCGCTCCTAGAGCCATGTCAGGTCCGGTAGGAACACCTGCGATTTACCGCTGGGATTATGCTGAATACTCAGTATTTTTTGAGCATGATTACGTGATTCACTCAGTCGTCACATCAAGTAACTAAGCAGTAAATTTAACTAGGAATTTCCCCACAACGGCTCAATAATAGTTAGGCGATCGATTGTTATAAACGCCTAAGTTGTGAACAGTTATTACCCTCTTCCCGAATGGTACCCTCAAAGTGCCACTGTCATTGTGTGGCCACATCGCTACTCTGACTGGTTGCATATGTTAGACGACATTAGCCAGACCTACGTTACATTAGTAAAAGCCATAGTTAAGTATCAGCGTGTTATTGTAGTTTACTTTAATGCAGAACATAAAACTGCTATTACTAAGCTCTGCCAAGAGCACGAATGCGACATTCAACAGCTAACTTTTATAGGTATAGAAACTAATGATACGTGGGTACGTGATTATGGCCCACAAATACTCTATGGCTCTACAGGATATCAATACATAGATTATGAATTTAACGCCTGGGGTGAACAATACCCATGCCGACTCGACAATTTATTTGCCGAAGAGTTTTTTGAGTATGTAGATGATCAGTGTTGTGAATACTATCGCACGCCACTGGTTATTGAAGGGGGCAACCTGGAATTTGATTCACAGGCAAATTTATTAACCAACATCGCCTGTATTAAACGCAACACTCCAAATTTGTCACTTACCAATGAAGATATCATTGAGAAACTAAGTTATGAATTTTCACTTAAATGTGTTTTAACAATTGATGTTCCACCTTTAAAAGGAGATGACACAGGTGGCCATATAGATACTTTGGCACGCTTTATTGATGACGATACTATTGTATTTAGCAGCACTGAAGATGAAAATAATCCAAACCATGCATGTTTAATGTTATTGAAAAATCAGTTATCCGCCTTAAGAAACAAGCACGGCAAACCTTATAAACTTATCCCTATTCCACTGCCAGAAAAGATTCTTTTAAATGAAGATGACGATTATCTTCCTGCAAGTTATGTAAATTTCTTATTTATTAATAACGCGATCATAGTACCATTACATCATGACAAGCATGACCAGTTAGCAATCGGTCGTTTGGCACAATCTTGCCCCAAGCGAAAAGTTATTGGAGTGCATGCAAATACTTTATTACAACAATTCGGCAGTCTACATTGCGCTACTTTGCACATCCCGGAAAATATATTAAGAGAAGATATTTAAATGAAAGTTGGCATTATTCAACACAGCAATGTTGCACAGGTGGCAGATAATTTAAGTCTCACGTTAAAACAAATCGAGAAACTTGCGCACGATGGCGCTGAACTTATTGTTTTGCAGGAATTGCATACTTGCTTGTATTTTTGTCAAACTGAGTCAGCACAATACTTTGATCTGGCGGAACCTCTTGCTGGCCCAACTTCTCAAGCTTTAGGCAATTGCGCAAAACAAAATAACGTTGTTATTGTCGGTTCTATTTTTGAGAAACGGCGTCATGGTGTTTACCACAATACCGCTATTGTTATGGATAAAGATGGCAGCATGGCTGGTTATTATCGAAAAATGCATATTCCAGATGACCCTGGCTATTATGAAAAATACTACTTCACTCCTGGAGACACCGGCTTTAGCCCTATTGAAACCAGTATTGGTAAACTTGGTGTACTGGTGTGCTGGGATCAATGGTTCCCTGAATCGGCACGGCTCATGGCCTTGGCTGGCGCCGAAGTATTAATTTTTCCTACTGCGATTGGTTGGGATATGCAGGACAATGATCAGGAATGTGCACGCCAATTAGATGCGTGGATCACTATTCAACGCAGTCATGCGATTGCGAATAATTTGCCTGTCATTAGCGTTAACCGTGTCGGTCACGAGCAAGATCCTAGCCAGCAAACCTCCGGCATCAACTTTTGGGGCAATAGCTTTGCATGTGATGCAATGGGTAAAATTATTTTTCAAAGCTCTGCCGACGAAAATCAAAGCACAGTTATTGATATCGACTTAAGCGAAACGGAAAAACAACGCCTGATATGGCCTTACTTCAGAGATCGACGTGTAGATGCTTATTCGGATCTTAATAAGCGTTCGATTGATTGACGTTTAACTTATTAAAGCAGATTTTTTATTTGCTTGAATCATACCTAACCAAAACGCTGAACATCCACTAATTAATACAAATAAACAAATCCAAAGTAGCTTGGCGTATTTATGTGCCTCACCAAGCCACTGAGTGTACGCAGATGATTCCAGGAAATACATAACTGCTCCTGCAATTGCGACACAAAAAGCGAATATAAAACTCCATACGGGTATATTCTGTTTATTGGCAAATATAGAGAAAAATACCACTGGCGCCAAAAACATAGATGCCGTTCCACTCACAGCAACAGCACTGAATAAATCTTGATTCCCCCAAAATACACAAAGTACACCAAGGAGCATAAATACAAACATTACTGCACGCCCATTGAAGATATTAGGCTTAACTAATTTCATATCTAATACAATTAGTTTTGACGCACTTGATAAGCTACTGTCTAAAGTAGACATGGCTGAGACGACTAATGCAATTGAAAGAAGTAGCATTGGCCACTCACCTAACATTCTCATTAATACTGAGTTCATAGTATCGTCTTGTTGTGCATGCGCACCTGCCAACACACCTAAACAACCAAATGCAATAATGCAAAGCATGCTTATCCAAGTAGCATGTAGAAAACTTTTCTTAGTCATGTCTCTATTGGCAATAAAGCCTCTATCCATCATCACCGGATCATGCATGGGATAACTCCATATCTGAAGCAATGCCACAATCAATAAAATCGGTCCTGGCTGAGTAATATCAAAAGCAATAAAATTCAAATCAGCCCATGCAAACTGCTCGACATCAAATACAGAAATGAGCAACATCAGTAGTACCGTAATGAACATGCCCATTTGAAATACATCTGTCTTTAAAGAGGCATGCAAACCACCCAACATTGAATAAGACAATACAACGATAGAGAATCCTATTATTGCCAGGGTATATAAATTCGTTCCTACTGCACCAAATAAAATACCAACTACTAATAAATTCGCGAACACCTCGCTAATTAAACGAATAATAATGACAATGTTGTAGCAGCCAATGCCGGCTCGGCCAAAGCGCTGTTCAAAGAACTCATGCAGGCTATTAAACCCCTGCTGAAAACGGACATGGTCAATAATTTTCCAACCCGTTAGAAATGATAAATAATAACCTGCATAAGCTAATGTTCCCCACAGGCCAAAGTAATAGCCAAGTATGGCTGCATTCATTAATGATCTTGCAAATATCCATGTTGTGACTTGCGAGAATGTCAGGGTTAAAACACTAGGAATCCGGCCTTCAGGTGATAGTCCAGAAAAAAATGAGTGCTCACTGCACGCTCTGGGTAGTAATGCGATAGAAATTAATGCTGTAATCCCTACCACAGCAAACAGAATATATTCCATGGCCTTTTCAAATAATTGGTTTAATTTGAATTAGACCACGATCTTACTCCTGTTATTTCATTAATTTTTATTTTGATACTTAAAGTATGGCATTTGGGAAAAATAGTTGTTGATTGTGGACGCGATACTGTCCGATTATTGTTTGTCCTCGATCACTTATCAACCAATCAATAAATGTTTGCGTTAAATCAATTTTTACATGTGGATGCTTTTTAGGGTTGACCGCAATAACACTGTATTGATTATTCAAAGGCGGGTCTCCTTCAAATACAATCTCATGTTGTTGTTTATTGCCAAAGCTGACCCAGGTCGCACGGTCAGTAATAGCATAACCATTCATACTCACTGCGGTATTTAATGTAGCACCCATTCCTGCTCCCGCTTCTCGATACCAGGTACCACTTTGCTTAATTACATCCACCTCTGCCAGCTTCCACAAAGCTAATTCCTTAATATGTGTACCACTGTCATCACCACGTGATACAAAAATGGCTTTGGTTTGAGCGATATTTTTTAATGCATTGATCACTTTATCCGTATTCTTTACGTCAGCTTCATCAGATGCTGGGCCAACGATGACGAAATCATTATACATAAGTTGATGTCGTTCTAATCCATAACCCTCAGAGACAAATTTTTCTTCGCGGGATTTTGCATGCACGATTAATACATCTGCATCCCCATTACTTGCGTTTCTTATCGCTTGACCAGTACCCACAGCTACAACACGTACGTCAATGCCACTATCGGCTTTAAACCTAGGCAATAAATAATCATACAGGCCTGAATTTTTTGTTGAGGTAGTTGACTGTAAAAGAATATAAGGACTTTCATCTGCCAAACTAACTGAATTCAATATTAATAGTGCACTAATAACAATAATATGGAAAAATTTCTTCATTACCATGACTCTTGCTTAAATAAAAAAGTTAAAATGAAAAAGTTAATTGGCTATAAACAAAATTGGAATCGCCTTCATCGTTTGCATTTGGCGCATCCTGTGCAAAACCAGATTTAAAGTAGTAGGCAGCACCAAATTCCCAACTTATATTGTTTGGTACAATATCCCAACGTAACTTGCCTTCAAGTTGCTGACCTAAATAAGTCCCTGAATCCCCTTGTGGGTCGCGTACTCCTGCGGCAACCCAGGCATCTCTATCAGAGGCTAACCAGTAAGCTCGGTGTGCCAAAAGCATAGATACAACTGGATTAGGTTTCAGTAACAGACGCACACCCGGCGATACTATATTTGCGCGTGAAAACGGCCCATAAATACCCACCGGACCAAAATCGAAACGTCTCAAACCAAACAAGGTATCAAAGCGATTGTTATCACCATCATTGGGATTATCATCACCACTTGCATAATCAATTTGGCCAACAAACCTGGGAGACCACATGGCGTCAAAACTATAACCTAGTTCTGCACGTGCAAAAAAAGCACGGTGATCTAGATCTTCACGGTCACTTGCGGCAGTTGATGCACGTGACTCTCCAAATTGATAAGCACCTTCAAACTGGTAATCAAATTGACGCTTGGCCTTACTCTTGAAAACACGCCCACCGATTGTATGAATATCTCGATTTCGGGTAGGACGGTTATGTGTATCGTTTTCATTTAGGCCAAAATAAAATATTTCAGTATTACTTTGCCATGACAACAAAGCTGATCGCGGTAATTTATAGTAAGCACCCCAGAATGATACTTCAGTATCTTGTTTATCACCTTCGGTACGATTGCGTTTCCTGCGTTCAAATTCTCCGGGTAAACGTTGCACTGGCAAAGTGTAAAAAGCTCGTATCTCTTCTCCACTTGCAAAATCCTTTTGCCAGTCAACCCCGGTAAAAGCGTTAATTGCGTTGCGAAATTTATTTCTACCTACTAAACGGCGGCTACCAACGTCTATGGTGAAACGTCCCAATTTTAAACTCGAATTAGAATTTTCATCAGAAAAATAATTCCATTTTGCATACAGTTGCAGCACATCTAGTGGATTAACATCACCGGATGAAATTTTGGTGCTATCGTCAGCATGAGCTTGACGCGAATCTAGTAACTCAAATGCAAAATTCCACTGCTCCCAAGTGACTAAAGCCAGGAGATTAGTACGAAAGACCATAATCTGATCATCACCATTACCGCCCGCACGAAATTGTTCATCCAAAGTTTCGTAACGAATGCGGGATGAACCAGAAATGCTTAACCACTTAGGTGTCTCTAACACATTGTCCAAAGACCATGACTTAGTATCAGCATGCGCATTTGATTGAACACTGAATGAGTTAATTAATGTCAACATGACAATAGTTGATATGCCTCTAGCCAGCGTTAGTGCATTTCCTATATTATGCATACAAGTTCTTATATTAAGGATAAATTTAACAGGCGCTATTGTAGTTTCAACAAAAAAAACTGCAATATGATACGCCATACCGTTAAAGTTATGCACAACAGTTCATATGAAACTTACGATTATCCCAACTTTGAAGTTTTTTACTGAGAATGATGAACCGATTGACCCGGTGTTGTTTGCATTACTGCGTTATTTGCAAAATGATCACAAACTTACCAAAGCTGCAGAACATGCCGATATTTCATATCGCCACGCATGGAACATTCTAAAAAAGTGGAATGAGCGACTTGGCAAATCTTTAGTTACCCAAAGTAAAGGACAAGGTACACAGTTAACTGAACTGGGTGAGAAATTTGTTTGGGCTGAAAACTTAATTGAGGCTCACCTCACCCCAAGTATTAGTAGCTTAACTTCGACCATCAATTTAGAAATCAATGGGCTGCTTGGGGAAAACGAGAATCTATTGCGTATTCATGCAAGCCATGGTTATGCAATTGATGTTATTCCAAATTTGGATCAAGGTGATAATACAATTGATATTAAGTATATGGGTAGTGCTGAAGCCATAGAAGATCTAATGAATGACCAGTGTGAAGTAGCCGGATTTCACATCTGTACTCATCCACTCATAAGACAAAAAATTGGTAGCAAACATTATTTAGCGTTAGCCCAAACGAATTACATTATTATTAGGATGGTACTACGCAAACAAGGTTTTATTACTCAAAAAAATAACCCTAAAGATATTTATAACTTATCAGATTTATTTAAATCAGACGTTGAATTTATTAATCGACAAAAATCAGCCGGCACAAGAATATTATTAGATGAATTACTTGATACAAGCGGCTTTGATAAAAATAAAATTAATGGTTACAACAATGAGGAATACACTCACACTGCTGTTGCAGCTCATGTTGCCAGTGGTGCGGCGGATATTGGCTTCGGTATTGAGTACGCTGCAAGAAAGTTTAACTTAGACTTTATCCCGATTATTTCTGAACAATATGTATTGGCATGCAAACAAGAATCAATGGAAAAAGAGGGCATCAAGGCGCTTATCGAGAACATCAAATCACATAAATTTGCTGAAAAAATCTGCCAGTTAGCTGGCTATCAACTGGATTCGGTGGGTACTTTAGTTACTGCCAAAAATTTTCTCACATAATCCTACAATTACAACCAACGCCTTACACGCTGTTTATATATCAAATAATTATCACCGAACCTGACTTCCAATATTTGCTCTTCTAGCAACACGAAACGGTAGTGAATCCATAATGCAAATACGGCTACAACAATCAGGCATGAGATACTTTCTAACCACAAACACCAAGCAGCAAGAAATATAATCATACAAAGGTAAATTGGATTGCGGCTGATAGTATAAGGCCAATTAAGAATTAAATATGAAGATTCTTCTAACGGTTTAATTTCCGTATCGTGTTTATGAAAAATATATGCACAATAGAGAATACACAGAAATGCGCCTGGCATTAAGACATAAGCTAAAGCACGTGTATTTTGCCACTCAATTATTGGTAGAAAACGATCCAGACCAAACATTATTAGCATTGCACCAATAACTAAATATGGTGGAAGTAATTTTGTTTTTTTAACCTCAGTCACGACTATTATGACCTGTGGTGTATAACTATTTATTCAACAACCGAGTCAATATCTAAGGAGACTGTGGCGGTATTGGCCTGACTAAAATCAACAATGACGCCTTGTGAGATTAAATCACCTTTTTGTGTAGTGGCTTGCCCACTTTTAGAAATACGCGCCAATACTTCAACCTTGTCGAAACTTTCAATCGTCATATTTGGGATCATCGCCATGTCTTTGGATAAGGTAATTTTCACTGGCAAATTTGATACGGTCATCCTGGCTAAAGATAAAGGCATTTTTGGACCTTGCGCAGGCCGAGCATAAACAAATAAAGTATCTCCGGAATTTGCTAACTGATTTACTTTCTCATTCAATTGTACTGACACTTGAATAGCGCGCGCTTGCTCCTGTTCATTATTCTCGGCTACAGTGATTGCACTATTCTGTGGAGTTAACCCCGCCTTTTCTCGTGCATCATCTAAAAATCTAACTAACGATTCTTTTACTTCAGGCCGTTCCGCCGGTACTAATTGCAAAAGTGATTGCCAATATTGTACTGCCCCTGGATAGTCTGCCGAAGCATATGCTGCATAACCCGAGTACCATAATGCTCTTTCATTTCTTGGGTTTATTGATAACGCTTTACGAAGCAGCGATTTTTCATAATCTGCAAATAACTCGTTATTTGAAAATGCAGAAGCCTCTGCAGTTAATACTAACAACTCGGGATCTGACTGATTCACAAGGTTTAAAGCTTTTATGTAAGCGTCTTTCGCAGAACTATAACGTTGCATCACAAAATAAGATTGCCCAAGCATTTTCCATCCTTCTACGTTGTCGGGCTTATCTTTCAATTTCTCTTCCAGCATGGCAATAGAGTTTTCAAGTGATTGTGGCATTGAAGCTAATGCCTGTTGTTCTACCACGTCATTAACGAATTCACCTGTACTGACCTGCTGATAAAGCACAATAACTACAACTGGCAAGAATATAGTCATAGCTACAGTGATGAATACATTATTACCCGTCTTTATATCTTGTTTTTCCTCAGCACCTTGCGCACCTTGCGCATCTTGCAGCAAAGTTTGTTGCAAGTCTGCCAGCGCATGTTCATATTCATCCTGGTCTAATAGGCCCTTGTCTAAATCAGCTTGCAGATCCTCAACTTTACCATGATAAATCGCCTTGTTTATTTCTTCACGCGATACAGTCACTTGGTTGCGACGTGATTTTAATAATGGATAAAGCACGAACGCCAAGCTGACAATCAGCAGTAAAATAGTAATTATCCAAAAAGTAAAAGCAGCCATATTTATTTTTTATCCTCGTCACCAAGCAAGGACTGCAGGCGCTGTTTATCTTGCTCAGTTAATTCATTACGGGGTATGTTAGTCGCTCTCTTTCTTACCAACATTATTACTATCAAAATACCACCAACAAGTAACACAAAAGGCCCAACCCATAGTAAATAGGTTCTCGCTTTGACAGGCGGGTTATATAAAATAAAATCGCCATAGCGTTCTGACATAAATGTCAGTATTTCTTCATCAGTCGCTCCGCGTTCCAACATCTCCTTGACTTCAATACGAAAGTCATCAGCTAAACCTGCAGGCGATTCAGCAACTGTTTGATTCTGACATACCAAACAACGCAATTCAGACAATAGCTTTTCGTATCTCTCTTCATATTCTGGCGCAACAGTAATAAAACTTGCTGAGGCGCCTACAGATAGCGCTAAGCAAATTATTATAGTTAACAGGATTTTCACTAATTCATGCTCACTGTTGGGGGAGAAATAATTTGATTGATTTTTGGTAAGAATTGCTCTTCCCAAATAGCGGGCGTCATGACACCAACTAATTTATGGTGAATAATGCCTTCAGCATCAATCAAAAATGTTTCTGGTGCACCATAGACACCAAAATCAATACCGATGCGACCATTTTCATCAAAAATATTTGCTATATACGGATCACCATAGCGATTTAACCAATCAATCGCACTGCCACGGTCATCTTTATAATTAAGACCGTAGATAGGTACTTGTAGTTGTTCAGCCAAATACATAAGTGCCGCATGTTCTTGCTTACAGGCAGCACACCAGGTTGCCCATACATTAACAAGTGCATACTTACCCTGCAGATCTTTGTTAGTAATTATCTTTTCCGGGTTTTTTAAAGTACTTGCAGCAAAGGTTGGTACTGGCTTGCCGATTAAAGGAGACGGTACTAATGATGGATCTTTGTATAGACCAACAAAAAGAAAGCCCATTAACACAATAAATATAAACGCAGGTATCAGAAAACGTATCATCTCTGTGCGCTCTTTATGTTGGTGTCACTGGTGTAGACAATCTTGTTTGCGTGGTTTGTTTACTTGTCTTTGTAAGTGTTCGATAACGTTTATCCATAGCACCCAATACGCCACCTATAGACATAAACAGGCAACCAATCCAGATCCACTGTACAAATGGGCGATAGTAGATTCTGAAGCCCCATTCGTTTTCACTAACTGCTTCGCCAAGCGAAACATATAAATCCCTAAACCAACCAGTATCGATACCTGGTTCAGTCATTGGATTTTGCTGTACAGTGTAGATACGTTTTTCAGGATATAAATTAGTAACAAATTCACCGTCTTTATGCACATCAACCGTACCACGCATTGCTTGGTAATTGGGCCCCTGCACCGAACCTACAGACTTCAGATTAAATGTGTAACCTGCAAGCTCAATTTGTTCACCAAATTTAACACTAATTTCTTTCTGATCACTGAAAGCACTGGTAAACACAACACCGAATATAAATAACCCGATACCAATATGTGCGATTACCATACCGTACATTGCGCGTGGTATTTTTGACAATGCTTTAGTCACCGAAGTTGAACTATCACGTTTCGCAATCAAGCGCGTGATGGCAAAGACTGATGTTAAAATTGCCCAGGCACCTGCTGCGATTCCTACCGCAGTCATTACTGTAGTATCTCTATAGATAGCCAATGGCATAACGATACCCAGTACAACACCCAAAACTAATAGTATTTTTAATTTATTAAACAATTCTTTTATTGGAACACGCCGCCATTTTGCAAGAGGACCGATGCCCATTAATACAACCAGCGGCAACATTAGAGGCACAAACACTGCAGAGAAGTATGGAGGACCTACTGACAATTTAGGCAAACCCAAAGCGTCTAAGAATAGTGGATACAAAGTGCCTATTAAAATAGTCAGCATAGCGACTACTAGTAAAACGTTATTTATTAATAACATTGTTTCTTTTGAAACCATGTCAAATCGGCCACCCGAACTAAACTGGGTTGCACGCCACGCATAAAGAGTAAGTGACCCACCTACGACTACAGCTAGAAAAGCCAGAATGTATACACCACGCTCAGGATCACTTGCAAATGAGTGCACAGACACAAGAACACCAGAACGCACCAAGAAAGTACCTAACAAACTTAAAGAAAATGCCAGAATAGATAACAACACCGTCCAACTCTTAAAGGTTGAGCGTTTTTCAGTCACTGCTAGTGAATGGATCAACGCGGTACCAACTAGCCAAGGCATAAAGGAAGCATTTTCTACAGGATCCCAAAACCACCATCCACCCCAACCAAGTTCATGGTAGGCCCACCAGCTACCCAGCGCAATTCCTATGGTTAAAAACACCCAAGCAATATTTGCCCAAGGTCTAGACCAGCGCACCCAGGCCGAATCCAACTTGCCACTGAGTAATGCTGCAATTGCAAAAGCAAATGCTACCGAGAACCCTACATAACCCATATATAACATGGGCGGGTGTATGACTAAGCCGGGGTCTTGTAATAATGGGTTTAAATCACGCCCTTCAATTGCAGCAGGAAATAAACGTTCAAATGGGTTCGATGTCAGTAACGTAAACGATAAGAAGCCAATACTGACCATACCCATAACTGCAAGCACTCTGGCTACTACATCCTCGGGTAAAGAACGGCTAAAAATTGAGACCGCATAACCCCATCCTGCAAGACACAATACCCACAATAGTAACGACCCTTCGTGTGCACCCCATACCGCAGAGATTTGGTAATAAACAGGAAGCAATGTATTAGAATTATTTGCAACATATAACACTGAGAAATCATTTGTCACAAAGCAGTAAGTTAAACAAATAAACGAGATAATCAAAAATAAAAATTGCCCGCTTGCCGTAGTACGTCCTACCGCCATCCAGCTAAAATTATTTTTATAAGCGCCAATCAAAGGAATGACGGATTGGGTAATTGCCAAACACAAGGCAATAATTAGTGTGAACTGACCGATTTCTGCTGCCATAATAGTTTATTTAATCAATGCAAATTTAAAGTTAATAGCCGGTGTTTCTTGGAATTGACTCAGGATGTTTAGCGCCTACTTCTTGCAGTGCATCAGCAAGTTCTGGCGGCATATAATTTTCATCATGTTTTGCCAGTACTTCTTGGGCAACAAAAACACCTTGAGGATTTATTTTCCCTTGCGCAACAATGCCCTGTCCTTCACGAAACAGGTCAGGCAATAAACCTGTATAACGAACAGTAATACTACCCGCAGTATCGGTTAAATCGAACTGGGTAGTAACTCCATCGCTTTCGCGTACTACACTACCTTCAACAACTAAACCACCTAAGCGAAACATTTGACCAGTTTCGACTTCATTAGCCGCTATTTGAGAAGGACTATAAAAATATAAAAGGTTTTTTTGGAAAGCAAAAAGCGAAAGACTGATAGCGGCACCAAAGCCAATTATCAATACTAAAACAAATATTAAACGCTGTTTTCTTCTCGGGGTCATATCTCTTATAATTTAAATCTTGCAGTTAAGATTCTTCAGCAAGTTCCTGCATTTCTCTGAAGATTCGTTTTCGTTTCATACGTGCGGCTACCACATTTGCAATCATTAGAAATGCAACTATGGCATACGATGTCCAGACAAAAAACGCGTAGCCACCCATAGCAAAAAATTCTTTCATGACTGTTCCTTCAATATTTCTTTTACCCATGAAGCATTTTTTTCTCTTGCCAATACTTCACTGCGTGAACGCATAAATAATAACGACAAGAAATAAGTCTTAAATGCAACCGCCATTATTAGCAATGGAATCAACATTGAAATGTGCATGGAGGGTTTATCGAATTTAGCTACCGTTGCCGGCTGGTGCAGGGTATTCCACCATTCTACTGAGTACTTAATAATCGGGATATTAATTACACCAACTATAGCAAGTATCGAAGCGGCTTTAGCACCTGTACGCGGGTCATCAAATGCACCATGCAAAGCAATAACTCCAAAGTATAAAAACAGTAGGACAAGTTCCGACGTCAAACGTGCGTCCCAAACCCAATAAGTACCCCACATGGGTTTTCCCCACAACATACCAGTGATTAAAGCCATGGCCGTAAAAGAAGCGCCCAGGATAGCGCATTCACCTACGACAATTTCGGCAACTTTAATTCGCCAAACAAGTGCCATAATTCCCGCAAATGCCATTACCATATAGACAAACATAGACATCCACGCGGCTGGCACATGAATGAAGATGATTCGATAACTCTCACCTTGCTGGTAATCTGGGGGCGCGACAAAAAAGCCTTGGTATAAGCCAATCACAAGTAACACTACAGTGATAATACTAAGCCACTTCTGCCAACCCTTGCTCCATTGGTAGTAATAGCGAGGAGATCCGTATTTGTGAATAAATTGCATCATTTTCAGTTATAAGAAACCCTTAAAGCAGCAACGACTGCGAATGGTATCAACAGTGCCGAGATTATTAAAAAAGCCCCCAAAAGTGCGTAATATCCCGAAACAGGGAGGCTATTAGCCGACGCATTGATAGCCATGGTCGAAAATATCAAAACTGGGATATAAAAAGGCAGAATAAGTAAAGAAGACAAAATCCCTCCGGATCGCAAACTTAAGGTCAATGCCACCCCAACCGAACCCAATAGACTTAATATAGGCGTACTGATTAGTAGTGTAACAACCAGGCTACCAATAGCGTGGGTAGGGAAATACAACAGCAAAGACATAATAGGCGCAAGTACTACTAAAGGCAGTCCGATACTCGCCCAATGCGCAGTTATTTTTGCGCCAATAAGTAATACTTTAGGGCCTGGGAGTAATAACAACTGTTCTAGCGAGCCATCATCATAATCCGAACGGAACATGACATCCATGGACATAAGAGTTGCCAATAAAGCAGTCACCCAAATAACACCGGGTGCCATTTGACTCAGCAATTCCTTATCTGGGCTGACACCAAGTGGAAATAAGCTCACTACAATGACAAAAAATACTAATGGATTAGCCAATTCTCTGCGTCTTCGAATGGCCAACATTAGGTCCCGGTATAATATGGAATAGAATAAGTGCATGACTAGTGTGGCTTATATTCACCCAAATTAAGCTCAAATGAAAATTGATCTCCTAGATTAATACCCCTATGAGTGGTCAATATAACCATTCCTCCAGCTTTGAGGTGATTTTGTAAGCGGTTCTCTATCACTTCAATAAAATCAACATCTAGTGCGGTTAAAGGCTCGTCTAATATCCATAATTTTTGCGTCGAAATAAATAATCTAGCCAAAGACACACGTCTTTGTTGTCCAGCAGAAAGACGTGCGCAGGTAACACTTAATCTTTGCCTCAAACCCACGAATTCGGCCAATTCTGCCACTGAACAATTTGTATCACTTGGCCAAAAGCGCATTAATAGTTGCAAATTTTCGCGCACAGTTAACTCTGTTTTAACGGCCGCCAAATGACCTATATATAGAAGTTCATGTTGATATTGTTCAGCAATAGACTCGATATTGTGCTGATTCCAAGACACCACTCCATTGGTTGATTGACTGAGGCCGGTAATAATCCTTAACAGACTCGTTTTTCCTACCCCATTGCTTCCTTGAATGATCATAGCTTGGCCATTATGGAGTGAAAACTCGAGATTTTCGAATAGCACTCTGCCTCCACGCTCACAGGCAAGTGCTACACCAGTTAATTGGTTATCTGAGGTATTTAAAGACATTTATAAGGATTTTACGACTTAAACACAGCCTTGTTGTATTGATATATATCAAACGACTATGGATTCGGATAAATAGCTGCATTGTGGTGATAATAAATATTACCTAGAATGTAGCACCTAATTTGATACTAACACCCCCGGTCACTCTATGTCAGATGATTCTCAGAAGCCTGTAAAGCTTTTACGTTGGATTGCATTTATTGCTGCTGTCGGCATCGGTATTGCTTTTTCTATTGGTTCAACAACCACACTACAAGCCACTAACACCGTTGAGTTTTGTACTTCCTGCCACTCTATGCAGTGGGTTAAAGAAGAATGGATGGATTCTTACCATTATCAAAATGCCTCTGGAGTACGTGCAGAGTGTGCAGATTGCCATGTCCCTCATTCACTAGGCCCTAAACTTTATGCAAAAGTGCTGGCCGCTAAAGATGTTTGGGGTGAAATCATGGGTACCATCGATACAAAAGAAAAATTTGAACAACATCGCTGGACAATGGCTAACCGTGTATGGGCAAAAATGGAAGCGACCGATTCAAGAGAGTGTCGTGACTGTCATACATTTGAAGCAATGGATTTATCTGAACAAGAAAAACAATCGCGCAAGAAGCACAAAAGAGCTGAAGAGCGTGGAGAAACTTGTATTGAATGTCATAAAGGTGTTGCTCATAAGAGACCAAGAAAACCAAAAACAGAAAAAGGCTAGTCTATATAACAACCTAATTAACTAAATACTGTATAAAAAACAATCAAATAACACAGATAGTTAATACATATAGTTCGTGCACGCTATAATTACTTATCTAAAGCCAACACAATTTGCAGGAGTCAACAATGCATAAAACCTTGAGAGTAACTGGTTTACTGATTTTAACCATATTACTTCACACTGTCGCAATAGCAGGTGATAAATCAGTCACTATGATTACTGATACGTGTGTCGCGTGTCATGGTGATCAAGGCAATAGTGTGGGTCCTGCCATTCCCAATCTTGCGGGTATGTCATCGAATTACCTAATCGCTGCTATGCTTGCTTACAAATATGACGACGATGAAGATAAGCTTGCGGAAGCAATTGAATCGGAACCGGCTTTTGAAGACGTTGAAGAGTTTCCTCGTTACTCAACTATTATGGGGCGCATTGCAAAAGGTTACACAATAGAAGAAATAAAGATGATTGCTGAGTATTTCAGCAGCATCACTCCTAAGTTTCCCACCCAAAATTATGATGCCGATCTAGCCAGTGCAGGCCAAGAGCTACACGAAATACATTGTGAAAAGTGCCATGAAAACGAAGGTAGATCAGCAGAAGATGATACTGGAATTCTTGCTGGTCAGTGGAAGCCCTACTTCCTGTATACCATGCACGATTTTATAAATGGGGATCGTGGTATGCCTAAAAAAATGAAAAAAGAGTTAGATGAAATTGCCGAAACAGTGGGTGATGATGGCATTAAACAGCTTGCTGAATACTATGCAAGCATTTCAGATTAACCGGGACGGAGAAGCCAATTATGAAAAAGTTAAATAGAAGAGACTTTATTAAACTCGGTGGCGGTTCCGTTGTAGCAGGCACTGCTGGTTTTAGCATTCCAAACATTGCATTAGGTGCTAGCAAGAAAGTTGTTGTAATAGGCGGTGGTGCTGGTGGCACTATTGCTGCGAAATATCTTCGCCGCGCTGATAGTTCCCTCGAAGTCACCCTAATAGAGAAAAATGATGATTACCACTCTTGCTTTATGAGTAATGAGGTAATCGGTGGCGACAGAAAAATTGAGACTATTCGCCACACTTACGATGGTCTGAAGAAACATGGAATCAACGTAGTTAAATCAAAAGCTACAGGCGTCGATGTAGACGCTAAAAAAGTTATGACTGAAAGCGGTGATTCATTCAGCTACGATCGATTAGTTGTTTCACCAGGTATCTCTATTAAATGGGGAACACTAGAAGGTTACGATGAAGCAGCTTCTGAAATTATGCCGCACGCATGGAAAGCTGGAAGTCAAACCGCATTACTTAGAAAGCAGCTTGAATCAATGGATGACGGCGGCTTAGTGATACTTACACCTCCAGGCAATCCATTTCGTTGCCCTCCAGGACCTTATGAGCGCGTATGTCAGATCGCACACTATTTAAAGCATAGTAAACCTAAATCAAAGATTTTAATTCTTGATGCCAAGGATAAATTCTCCAAGCAGGCTTTATTCATGCAAGGCTGGAAAGCACGTTATGACGGCATGATTGAATGGGTACCCGGCGCTGACACCGGTGGTGGTGTTACATCTGTTGATTCAGGCAGTATGACTGTTTCAACTGATTTTGATGATTACAAAGGTGATGTCATCAATGTAATTCCACCTCAAGCCGCAGGTAAGATAGCTCAAGTTGCTGGACTTACAAATGACTCTGGCTGGTGTCCTGTAGATCTTGGTACATTCGAATCTACTATACACGCTGGTATTTATGTGATTGGTGATGCAAGCATCGCTAAGGGTATGCCTAAGTCAGCTTATGCTGCCAATTCACAAGCGAAAGTGTGTGCCGCGGCTATCGTGGCATCATTGAATGACCATGACATGGCAGATCCATCGTATGTTAATACATGCTATAGCTTAATCGCTCCTGACTATGGTATCTCAGTTGCTGCAGTTTATCGTCTAGCAGAAGACCGCTCTGAAATTTCTCAAGTTGCAGGTGGTTTAACTCCTAGTGATGCTAGCCCTGATGCTCTAGAACGTGAAGTGCAATATGCATATAGCTGGTATGACAACATTATTGCTGACATGTTTACCTAGCAATTAATATTTTTTGTTAAATTAAAGCGGAGCTAACAGCTCCGCTTTTTTATTTGCTGGCATTTTATTTTGATAGTTTTAGAATTTACTTGTGAATTACCTTCAAGCCTCTCTACCTGACATATCAAACCCAATAAAACATTGGGGACAACTATATGGCTGCGCACGTGGTTTAATTATAAATGATGCAGTGTCACAACATGATGGTTTAGTAGTCGTGCTGACAGCAGACACTTTATCCAGTCTCACTACATTCAATGAAACAAAATTCTTCAATCAAGATAAAACAGAATTCTTAAGTTTCCCGGAATGGGAAACATTACCCTATGATATTTTTTCTCCACATGAAGATATCGTCTCAGATCGTATTACCACCTTACATAAGCTTCCTCAACTCACCCATGGCGTGCTGGTATTACCAATTACAACATGTATGCAACGGGTTGCACCCAAAAAATTTGTTGGCGAAGTCGCTATGCATATCAAACTTGGTGATACCATTGAGTTAAACGGGTTAAAACATGCATTATCCTCAGCCGGGTATCATCATGTTTCACAAGTAATGACACGCGGGGAATTCACTGTGCGTGGTTCCATTATTGACTTTTTCCCTATGGGTTCTAATCACCCTTACCGTGTGGAATTATTTGATGACGAAGTTGAAACTATCCGCACATTTGATCCTGAAAAACAGACATCTTTACAAAAACTTGATCACATTAGTCTACTGCCGGCACACGAATTCCCGAGTAATGAAGATGCAATAAAATCATTCCGTCAACGTTACCGGGAAAAAGTAGCTGGTGACCCGAACAAAAGTATTATTTACAAAGAGGTAAGTAATGGCAACTTCCCCCCGGGCATAGAATATTACTTACCACTATTTTTTGATCACACTGAAACTTTATTTGATTATTTTCCTGATAACACATTATTTATCCTGCATGAAAATGCTTTGGAAACTACCGAAGAATTTGAGAACGAACTATATTCACGTTACGAACAAAGAAGGCATGATATTGAACGCCCTATTCTGGCACCTAATGATATTTATTTATCAGCAGATGAAACACAGGAAAAGATCGAACAATTTTTACGCGTCCAGATAAATAGTAATAAATATCAAAATACACAAGATGAAATTTTCACCAATTATCCTAGTTCAACATTACCCGCAATCAATATCGATTCCCGGCTTGAAGATCCTGCCATGCAGTTGCGCAATTTTATTAATACCAAAGACAGAAGTATTGTATTTACTGCGGAATCCTTGGGACGTCGTGAATACATAAATGAAACATTACGCAGCTTAGATATAAAACCCACTATTCACGAATCATGGCATGCTTTCACCCAATGTGAAGACAGTATCAATTTGTTAGTTGCACCAATTGATGACTCAGTTGATCTACCAGAACATAACGTAACGATTATTGCTGAGCGCCAATTATTTGGAAACCGTGCAAGACAAACTAGTCGGCGCAGAAAAACCCGGGATGCCGATGCCATTGTCCGTAATTTAAATGATCTCGTCGAAGGCGCACCAGTGGTGCATGAGGATCATGGTGTGGGCCGTTACATTGGACTACAGACTCTCAATATCCAAAATGTCGAAACGGAATTTCTTACCCTAGAGTATATGGGAGGTGACAAACTGTATGTGCCAGTTGCAAATTTACATTTAGTCAGCCG
Source organism: Gammaproteobacteria bacterium (assembly GCA_028281205.1). GTDB lineage: Bacteria > Pseudomonadota > Gammaproteobacteria > UBA4575 > UBA4575 > UBA1858. Next base: position 4,290 of record JANQKJ010000136.1, on the reverse strand, counting down.
TTACACTGGTGCAAATAATGAGAGTGCACCATGGCATAAATTAGGTTCTGATGCCTGGGCTAAAGTAAAACAAAAAGCTGCTGAAAAAGCACGTGATGTTGCCGCCGAATTACTCGATGTGTACGCCCGCAGGGAAGCCAAGCAAGGCATCTATTATGATACCTCTATGCATGACTATGTTACTTTCTCGGCTAGTTTTCCTTTTGAAGAAACACCAGACCAACAAACTGCGATTGAGAATGTACTTGCTGATATGGGATCCACTAGACCAATGGACCGTGTCGTGTGTGGTGATGTTGGTTTTGGCAAAACAGAAGTTGCCATGCGCGCCGCATTCATTGCGGTTAATAATGGCAAACAAGTCGCTGTCCTGGTGCCAACCACTTTGCTTGCCCAACAACATTATCAAACTTTTCTGGATCGATTTGCGGAGTGGCCGGTTCAAATTGAATCACTATCACGTTTTAACTCAAGTAAAAAACAAAAAGAAACCATCGAGGCATTAAAAACCGGTAAAATCGATATCGTTATTGGTACTCATAAACTTTTCAATACAGAGATTAAATATAAAAACCTCGGGTTGATTATTATCGATGAAGAACAGCGCTTTGGTGTTCGTCATAAAGAAAAATTAAAATCGTTACGCGCAGAAGTTGATATTTTAACCTTGACTGCTACACCGATCCCAAGGACATTAAACATGTCTTTAAGTGGTTTGCGTGTTTTATCTATTATTGCCACACCACCAAACCACAGACATGCAATAAAAACATTTGTCTCTCAATGGAATGACGCCAACATCAAAGAAGCCTGTACGAGAGAAATAAAGCGTGGCGGACAAATATACTTCCTGCATAATGAAGTTAAGACTATCGAAAAAGTCACACAGGAGTTACAAGATTTATTACCTAATGCATCGATTAGATTTGCCCATGGCCAAATGTCGGAACGTGAGCTGGAACAAGTAATGCTGGATTTTTACCATTCACGCTTTAGCATTCTGGTAGCTACTACCATCATTGAAAGTGGTTTGGATGTGCCTACAGCAAACACTATTATTATTAATCGCGCCGACAAATTAGGATTATCTCAACTACATCAATTACGTGGCCGTGTTGGTCGCTCCCACCATCGTGCATATGCCTACCTGATCACTCCTCCTCGTAAAGCCATGTCGGCGGATGCAGTAAAGCGTTTAGATGCAATTGAGTCATTAGAAGAACTAGGTGTTGGATTTACTTTAGCAACGCATGATTTAGAAATTCGTGGTGCCGGCGAATTATTAGGTGAAGATCAAAGTGGTCAGATACAAGAGATTGGCTACACAATGTATAATGACCTACTTGCACGTGCTGTGCAGGCACTTAAATCAGGTGACTTACCTGAACTGGATCGTCCACTGGATCATGGCCTTGAAGTTGATCTTGGCGACCCGGCACTATTACCTGAAAGCTACGTACCCGATGTACACATGCGCTTAGTGTTGTATAAACGAATCGCTAGCGCTATCAATGAAACTGAGCTCAAAGAACTACAAACAGAGCTCATTGATCGCTTTGGCTTGATGCCGATTCAAACTAAAAACCTGATAGCTACTACGGAACTTAAGCTGTTTGCTGATGGTCTGGGTATAAATAAAATTGAAGCTCACGAAGATGGCGGCAGGATTTTATTTGATAAAAATCCCAAAATTGATATTGATGAACTACTTAAACTATTACAAAGACAATCATCCGTATTCAAAATGTCCGGCAGTGAAAAGTTATTGTTTACGGTACACTTACCCACTGTTGAGAATAGAATCGAATATATTCGTAACATAATTAATACTATTGCTTTCAAGGAAGCGGCATGAATCTAAGATTATTATCGATTAGCGCAATCCTTTTGCTTCTAATTCCATATAGTATTTTTGCATCAACTAAAGATTATGCAATAGAAGTGATCTTATTTGTAAATAAAGATGGCTTGCAGCAAACTGCAGAACAGTTTTCAATCAACCATATTATTCCGGTACCCACTAACGGTATTCAATTAGATTCTGTTGACAATGAAAGTGCCTGGCAAGCAATTCCTGAAGAAGACTATATATTGAATAATGTCGCTGAAAAATTAACACGCTCAGGACGTTATCGAATTCTAGAACACATTGCATGGCGGCAGCCAGTCGTTGAAAGAGATGATGCAGTTGCTATTACAATCAACGCTGGACGAGACTTCACTAGCTTATTCCCTGAACGAGCCTATAAACAAATTGAATTTAGCGATACTTCAACACAAATCGACAACGAAACAAGTCACTTAGTACGCGAATTGGCAGGCACTATTACTGTTGTGATTACACGTTATATACATGTTTACAGTGATTTAGTTTACCGTCTCCCAAGAGCCAACCCATTATATACAGAAGATGTACTTAATCGCGATCAAGTGCTAGTCGACTATGCAGTGAATTCGCATCGTCGTATGCGTAGCCGTGAACTACATTATATCGACCACCCACTAGTTGGAATACTAGTTGAGGCGACTCCGATTGAGGAAGAAGACTAGACAACTAATCAAATCACTTCCATTAGCTTGGCAAGTAATTTACGTACTTTCTCCATGCCCAGTTCAGTACACTCACGAATTGACTCTAAAGTAATTTCTTCTTCGCTGCGCCCTGCCGCCCAATTAACACACATCGCGCAATGTGCATAAGCCATATCAAGCTCACGTGATAGTGCAGCTTCAGGCATACCTGTCATACCAACAACATCACAACCGTCACGTTCTAATTTATTAATTTCTGCTGCGGATTCCAAACGCGGTCCTTGTGTTGCAGCATAAACACCGCCTTTAAATGCATCCACTCCCGCCAGATCAGACGCTTCAATTAATTTTTCCCGTAGCGCCTGGTTATAAGGATTAGAAAAATCTATATGCTTCACATGACTTAGATCTTTCTCAAAATATGTATGCTCTCTTCCATAAGTGTAATCAATGATCTGGTCAGGTATTACAATACGTGCAGGCGAGATTTCATTATGTATACCACCAACTGCTGCTACAGCAACTATATTTTTTACATGCTTATCATGTAACGCCCATATATTGGCACGATAGTTCACCATATGTGGTGGAATAGTATGGCGCGAGCCATGTCGTGGTAGAAATATTATTTTTTTGCCACAGTAATCACCAAATGTAATAGGCCCTGAAGGTGTGCCAAAAGGAGTTCTTACCACCTCTTTACGAATAATCTTTAGACCGGGAAATGAAGCTAAGCCAGTTCCTCCAATAATTGCGATATCTTGCATAAATTAATTCCAATAATTTATTCGCTAATAGCATATATAGCCGGCAGGTTACGCAAGTAACCTTTATAATCCATACCATAGCCATAGACATAACGATCCGTCACTTGCAAACCAAAAATATCTGGTTTATTACCTACTTGTGGTGAAGACTTTTGTTTATATAACAATACCGCGGTTATAACTTCATTCGCTTCATGTTTTTCACAATAAGAAACAAGCTCATCCATAGTATAACCTTCGTCATAAATATCATCGATCAGAACCACAGTCTGATTTTGCAATGATAATTTTGGTTCTTTTAACCAATGCAGACTACCCCCTACTGTTTTATCTCTATAGCGTGCAACTTGTAAATAGTCAAAACGCACATCGCAATTTATACTGCGTGATAAATCGGCGCTGAGTGTCACACCACCATTCATCACACAAATAAGAATAGCATTCTTATCTCTTATCTTTTCCTCTAGCTGAAGACCCATGTTATCGACAGCCACTTTAATTTGGTTGGCGCTGAATATTAAGTCTGAACTTGCTTTAATTTTTTGCAAGTCTTCAAGTGTAGGACTAGACATAATAATTGACTATTCAGGTTTATCTAAGTTGCCTTGTTGCAAAAACATAGTTGTAGTTGGGAATGCGATCTCGGCGTTGTTTTCTTCTATAATATTGGAAATCTTAAGCAACACATCTTGCTTGACTTCATGGTAATGAACCCAATTAGTGGTTTTGGTAAACGTATACACAAAAAAATCTACTGATGATTCATTGAAAGCATTAAAGTTGACGATCATTGTTTGGTTTTGGTCAATCTCAGCATGAGATTTCAACATCGCTTTCACGCCTTCTACAATACTATCCATTTGCTTAATATCATCATAACGCAAGCCAATCGTTTCATAGATTCGGCGATGTGACATACGAGATGGGTTTTCTACTGCAATCGTAGCAAATATCGAATTTGGTACATACAAGGGACGTTTGTCAAAGGTAC
>JANQKJ010000038.1 GCA_028281205.1 Gammaproteobacteria bacterium | reverse complement strand
ATGTTCCGGTAGACAATGTCTATGCGTCACCCGTATTGTTAGGTGATATATATAAACAAAAATATTCGAACCTCATTGTAGTGTCACCTGATGTCGGTGGTGTAGTGAGGGCAAGAGCGGTTGCCAAGCGTTTAGATGATGCTGATTTAGCAATTATTGATAAACGTCGGCCGCAGGCAAATGTTGCGCAGGTGATGCATATTATCGGTGAGGTAAGGGATAAAACCTGTGTCATTGTCGATGATTTAGTAGATACTGCTGGAACATTGTGTAAAGCAGCCCAGGCATTAAAAGAGCATGGTGCGAAAGCAGTGATTGCTTATGCTACTCACCCAGTGCTTTCTGGTAATGCTATTAAAAACATACAAGGATCAATGCTGGATGGTTTAGTGGTGACTGATACTTTGCCGCTAAGAGAAGATGCAGCACAATGTGATCGTATACGCCAGTTAAAAGTTTCAGGCTTGCTAGCAGAAACGATCCGTAGAATTAGTTATGAGGAATCAGTTAGTACTTTGTTTATGGATTAAAAGCACTCTGGAAAATTTTATATTTTTTAGAGTCACTTTTAAGTAGCTCGGGTTGGTCGCAAACCCGGTTTTATTAAAACTTTAGGAGAAATGAAATGAGCATCGATTTTACTTTAGATGCCGAGTCGCGCAGCGATTTAGGGAAAGGTGCGAGCCGCCGCCTACGTCGTACTGGCCGAGTACCTGCCATTATTTATGGCGCAGGTGTTGAAGCAGAGAGTATCTCGCTAGAACACAATAAGGTCATGCATGACTTGGAAAATGAAGCATTCTATTCACATGTGTTAACTTTGAATGTCTCAGGTAAACAGCAAAATGTAATTTTGCGTGATATCCAGCGTCATCCTGCCAAGCCAATTATTATGCATATGGATTTCTTACGTGTGAGTGATGACCAAGAGATTAGCATCCACGTACCGTTGCACTTTATCGGTGAAGATGTTTGTCATGGTGTGAAAATGGAAGGTGGACAAATTAGTCATCAGATGATTGAGGTCGAAGTAACATGTTTGCCCAAACATATACCAGAATTTATTGAAGTCGATGTCACTGAGTTGCGCATTGGTGATTCAATTCATTTATCAGACATAAAAGTGCCTGAAGGTATTTCATTAACTGCATTGAGTCACGGTGAAGGGCATGATCAGCAAGTCTTAAACGTGCATGCAACTAAAGTGACTGTTGAAGAAGAGCCAACAACAGAAGCTGATGAGTCTGATACTGAAGAAGAAAAACCTGCTGATAGCGAATAAGTTTTCAACTTATTTATGTTAATTACGTAGAGTAATATCATGGCGGGTAATACCCCGATTCAGTTGATTGTTGGTTTAGGCAATCCTGGTGATAAATATACTGCAACCCGGCACAATGCCGGGTTTTGGTTTTTAGACCTGCTTGCTAGACACTATCAAGTAAGCTTTCGGACTGAGGCTAAATTCAAGGCTGAAGTGGGTGCATTGGATCATGCCGGCAAACGCATATGGTTACTTAAGCCGAGCACGTTTATGAATCTTAGTGGAGAGTCGCTCGCTCCATTTGCAAAGTATTATCAAATCGCACCTGAAAATACCTTAGTCGTCCATGATGAACTGGATTTGCCTCCCGGAACCGCGAGGTTTAAGTGGGCAGGCGGGCATGGTGGTCATAATGGCCTGCGCGATATTTTCAAACATTTTGCAAAAGACTTTTGGCGTTTGCGCATTGGTGTTGGGCATCCAGGAAATAAGGACCAGGTGCTTTCATTTGTAATGCGTCCACCATCAAAACAAGAACAACTATTAATAGATGATTCATTGGATCGTATTCTGGAGACCATGATAGATGTATTTAATGGTGACCTAGAAGCGGCGATGCGATCATTGCATAAGAAGCAAGACTAATATGGGATTTAAGTGTGGCATTGTTGGGTTACCCAACGTTGGTAAATCAACATTATTTAATGCGCTAACACGTGCGGAAATTGCGGCAGAAAATTATCCTTTCTGCACTATTGAACCCAATGTGGGCGTAGTACCTGTGCCTGATTCTCGTTTGGATCAGCTGGTTGCAATTTCCAAATCAGAAAAAGTAATTCCTACAGTAATGGAGTTTGTGGATATTGCGGGCTTGGTTGCAGGTGCATCCAAGGGTGAAGGGTTAGGTAACAAGTTTTTAGCCAACATTCGTGAAACCGGTGCTGTAGCTCATGTGGTGCGCTGTTTTGAAGATGATGATGTGGCGCATGTCGATGGAAAGGTTGACCCATTGAGCGATGTAGAAACAATTAATACTGAATTAATTTTGGCAGATTTTGAAACTGTCGAAAAAAGTATTACCCGTGTAGAGAAGCTAACACGCTCTGGCAATAAAGATGCTATTCAGCAATTGAAGTTATTTACCTCGTTACGTGATCATCTGGGAGAAGGGTTGCCGGCACGTTCTTTTGAAGCAGATGAAGAGCAAGAAAAATTGCTGCATCAATTACATTTAATTACGCGTAAGCCCATGATGTATATCGCTAACGTTGATGAAGAATCATTGTCTGGTAGTGAGCTAGCTGAACGCTTAAAAGAATTTTCTGATAAAGAAAATGCAACCTTTGTTATTGTGTGCGCGCAAATTGAAGCAGAAATTGCACAATTGGATGATTCTGAAAGAGATGAGTTTTTACAGGATTTAGGTTTACAGGAGCCAGGCTTGAATCTAGTGATTCGTGCAGGCTATGGTTTGCTAAATCTGCAAACATTTTTTACTTCAGGCCCCAAAGAAACACGTGCCTGGACTGTGCTAAAAGGAGCAAGTGCTCCACAAGCTGCGGGAAGAATTCATACTGACTTTGAGAAAGGTTTCATTCGTGCCGAAGTGGTCGCATTTGATGACTTCATCGCCGGAGGTGGAGAGCAGGGTGCCAAGGATGCCGGCAAGTGGCGCTTAGAAGGTAAGGATTACATCATGCACGAGGGAGATGTTGTCCATTTCCGCTTCAATGTTTGATGTTAATAATGGATACTAACTATGCTATCAATTGACAGCCTGATGTCTGTACAGTATCTTGCGCGGCTCAGTTACGGTCTTGGTACCCAAAGTGAGGTACCAAACGCAGCATCACTAAGGCGGTCTATTAACTAATTGCATATCTCTTGGCTATGTAGCTCAGCTGGTTAGAGCACAGCATTCATAATGCTGGGGTCGGTGGTTCAAGTCCACCCATAGCCACCATTCACGCTTGTTGTTTTAGTTTGTTAAAAGAATCTATTCTTATTTGATATAGTCACTCTTCCGCCGGGAAGGCCATGCATGATATCGCGATATATTGCTTCTCCCGTTGAGCCTGTATACTCTACTGGAACCTCTTTAGCTTCAATGTTGCGTATATTAGCCTTCAACTCTTCTTTACTTTTTTTTGTGAAATGCTTTTTTCTTGTATAAATTAGCAAGTAACGCACTGACTTACTATTATAGAGATCAGTGTTTGGTTTAATTAAAAAGTCGAAACTTAATCTTCCGGCTGCTTGAAACCAAGATTGTTCGTAATAGTTACTATGAGTGAAATCTGATGTACCTACTAACTCTAGGCTAGGATTAAGTAGGGCAATATATGGGAAATATACATATAGATCTTTATCTGTATGAATGACATTAGTTTCTACTACATATCTTTCTTTTTTTGAACTGACTGGAATTTTAATAAGTTCGGCAAAAGTTGGTCCTGTGGATAGTTCAAGTAGATGACTAGATTGATGTAGATTTAATTCTAGTGTTTTACGTTTTTCGAGCTTGATAGCCTTCAGTTGATCTATAAATATACAGCATGCTGCTTTATTGTAATTGTTTATTACTAACTGAGGGTCAATATTTGGAGGCGGTGTTGTATTTTTGAGAGGGGTGCCTAATGGCTCTGTGGAATATCCTGATGATGAATAAAATAATGTAATAGTTATTATGAAAATTAAATTTTTCATTCTATTGTTATAATCATATATGACGCTTAATTAGACGTTGGTATTACTAATTCTTCTTGTTCGTTTAACTCATTAATCCATTTGCCTTCATGAAGGACATTACTAATAACGTCTTTTGTACTAAGTTTAGGGTATTTCTCGCGGAAATATTTTATATCCCTGTCATATTCATTATTAATTGAAGGTATGCCACCAATTGGGATTTTTTGGCCAAACAGATTTTTTCCTGATTCGATCTCTATATGAAAATTACCCAGATACATTATTTGGCCTTGCTCGATGTTGAATTCTAAATTTGGTGGTGGCACTTTGGGATGAAGCGTGAGGTAGTTGTTGCTGTGGTTGATTGCCCAATAATCCAGTTGATGTTTGCCCGCGTCTATTTCTACTACAAACAATCTTCCACCAGAATGTGCATCTTGGTATTCATATTTGTTAGCTAGTGAGCCAATAATTTCATTGGTGATTTGAGAATATACGGTCTTGGTTTTATTGTCATTTTGTTGGTCTATTCTAAATTCCGAAACAGTAAGTTTTGAAGAGCTTAAATTTTGACTGACAGTGCCAACAACTATAGCAATATTACTAGCAGAATTTGTCTCCAGACTATAGTCTTCTCGAATATTAGTGGTTTGGCAACCATAAAGTAGTAACAACATAATAAAGATTAATTTACTATTATGCGTTCTTGAGGAAAATACGGAGTAACTCATTTAGGTCTCCTTAGAGTAAACAGCGATGTACTTACAATAGATATCCTACCAACTTTGGTTGCGTAATCTGATTCTTATAAAGTAGAGCGATCTATTTTGGAGTATTTGACTGTTCCGAAGCATCTTTAGCTTTTTCTTCTTTCGCTTTTCGTTTCATTTCTTCTAGAGTCGGAATTCGTTCGCGATTAGTTTCGCATTCTTTATCTTTAGCGACTATCAAAAGATGATTATGGCGCTGAATAAGAGCACTGACTTCGATTTCGTCGGCCTTACTAAAGTCCATAAAAAACCAAGGAACAATGAGGAATACGCCAGCAACACCTAGACCAGTATTGGAACCAGTTTTGTCTGATTTTGGGAATCTTTCAAGGATGTCTTTTTCTATGTTGGACATTTCCGATTCTAGTGATGCACATGACTTTTCATTATCACCAGCTTGAGATGTATCCACGGGCCTAGGATCCCGTCCAGCACAACTTGTTATTAAAATTGTAGAAGTGAATAAGAAAGCAGCAATTAGAATATGAGCTGAAGTTGGTAACTTCTCTCTAAAAAAGTTCATAAATCCTCCCTGATTATTTGTAGACATAAATTATTACATTGATATATTAGTACTATATTTTGTTATTAATATCAATAATAACTATGACTGATATATTTGTTAATCTTGAAGTTTATGACTTAAGTCAATTCAGTTTCGCTATATAATTTATTCTGCTTGAACAGATGATGAGTATCTAAGCTTGTTTTTTGCTTTAAAATCTGACTTATTTAATAACGAAAAGCAGGAAAGCAAATCCACCTAGTAAGATTAGTGGAACCAGTATGCTATATAGTTCTTGCATTAATTTATCCTCTGAAATTATTAAAGTAAGAATTTTCGATATAGGATTTTACTATATTGTTCAGTCAAATTTCTAGAGATGTGGCTATTCTTTAGTGTAGAGAAATTTTATCAGGATATATAAACAAAAAACCTGCATATGTTTGCAGGCTTTTTGTTTGGTTATGCTTTTCTGGGTAGAGCTTTTTTATGGCACTACTGAGAAGTTATTAAGCATGTATTTGGCTATGTTGCTTGCGCAGGTTGCATCACAATTAGCTTGATTAGGCGATGGTGGCATTTCTGTTTCAATGTATGCAGCAAGCTCAGCTTCATTTAAGCAGTCAACTAAGCCACACATATTATTTACAGGACCAATGTTAAAGTCATAAAAGATTGGGGTACCTTCACCTGATGCACCATGGCATACATCACAATTGTTGCCGGCTGCTTCATATGCTGCTTTACCAAGTAAGAATGGATTAGGCTCATCATCTTGGTTGGTTACAGATACATTAATGACGGCAAGGCCAGTGTAAGCCGGGTCTGCGCTTGTAATTGTATTTGTAATGTTAAAGGCTTGGTCAAGATCAAACACAGCATCGTCTACACCAGTAACAGTGATTGTTTGAGCAGTATCCCAATTAGTATTGTCAAAGTCTATAGAAGCTTTATCGACTGTGCCTTCCAATACATTATCACTCGCAATAGCTACATTAACTGGAGCATTAGGTTGAGATTGAAGCACTACTGTATATGAAGCCGTTGCACCTGCTTCAGTAGTGATTAGTCCCATAGTGGGTGTCACTAAAACTCCTGGAATACCTGCTTCATTATCAATATTTGTTACGGATACATCCGAAGCATCAAGATTTGCATAATCAGTATCAGCACTTGAAGCTGGTGATGTCACAATCATATAAGCTTGTGGACCGTCCTGAATACCATCGTCAACACCAGTAACGGTTACAGTTTTTGCGTTGTAATCTAAGCTGGTGAATACAAGACTGGTAGGTGAAACGCTACCTTCGGTGGCATCCATACTGCTTAAATTTATTGTTACATCAGCGCTTGGCATAGTGTCCAGAGAAACAGTAAATGTGGCTGTGCCTCCGTTTTCGTTAGTTGTTAGACCGTTGATAGGGTTAACTGTTATACCCGCTGGAATGAATACTTCGTTATCAGTATTCATGATAGTGACGTCATCTGGGTTTATACCCATATAGTTAGTATCAGCAGTAACAACTGTACTTGTTATAGCCATATAGTTAACAGTCCCATCAATATCACCATCATCAACACCGGTGACAGTGACAGTTTGGTCTACATTCCAGTTAGTCTCATTGAACGTTAATGTTATTAGGTTGCCTGGATTGATTGAACCTTCAGTAACATCATCGATCGAGATATCTATATTTACATCTTCTGCGGGTTCTGTAGTTAAACGAACAGCAAATGATGCAGTTGTGCCATCTTCGCTAGTTGAAATGCCACTCGTAGGCGTGACGGTCACGCCAGGTGCTGGTGGAGGAGTGCTTGGAGTAGATGACGCGAACCAAGATTCCATCATATATGTTGCAATGTCATATGCACATGTACCTGGTGTTGTGCCGACGCAGTCACTTGGGCTGCCAGTTGCTGTAGGCATTGTAGCTTGAAGGCTGGCGGCTAAAGTGTCTACATCTGTACATGATGGGCATGTGTCTGGAGTTACAGTATTGATTGCCTGAAATGCTTGACCTTCACCATTAGGACCATGACATGCCACACATCCCAAGCTGGACTGCTCATAGAATGCCTTACCACTTAATGCAATCGGATTACTAGGTGGAACGACTGTAGTCGTGTTTGGAGTGGTGGTAGAAGAGCCTGTGCTTTCGCCTGAAGACTGGCCACCACAAGCGTATAGAAAGGCTAGTACAAAAAACAAGGTTGAGATGACTCGAATTGCGTGCAACATTTTAGACCCCTCATGGCTTTACGCTATTACTACGTTAAATTTTTATTTATTTTGCTATCGCCAATGAGTTGCCTGGAGCCTCACATTGACTATCAAATATGTGACGCATTTTTGTAAATTTAGAGCGTTAAATTCGGTGTCACCGATGTTTGGTTGGTTTTGACCTATGAGCGGTTTAAATGAAATACATGGGACTGGTGGGTAAAAAATTAATCAAAGACCTAGCGTCTCCTTATG
>JANQKJ010000053.1 GCA_028281205.1 Gammaproteobacteria bacterium | reverse complement strand
AGGCTTTGTCAGAGGCAACCGCTTTACACAGCAACATGGCTGGGGAGCACGAGGACTTGTATTTACCGATGCCAGCCCATCTGCCATTAGCAGTAATTTTGCAAAAATTAAAATAGATCAGCACGGTAATGGCATAACAGTCTGGCGTCACTACAGTGACGATGACGCCAACCGAGGTTTGTGGAGTAGTTTACGTCGATAAAGCATTATTTGAAAGCAACCCCGGAGCGAATTCAAACACGTGCTCCGGGGTTTGCTTTTTAATTTATCTTGTCAAGCGAAGTAATTAATCAACCAACCGAAAAGTACTATTTGAGGTAAGGTTAGCAACGGAATTGCTAAAGCAACTTTCCATGATCTGGCAGCATCTTTAACCACCATTACTTCCGTATAATCTGTTGCAACTCCCGCCATCAAAAAAGCAAAGCTATTGCCTGGTGCCTTAGCTCGCGTTAATAAATCAGCCGCGATGGGTGTCGACCCTTCAGAACACACTTCCAATATGGTGGCCGCCAACAACGTTAAACCCAAACCTGCAACAGTAGGGCCAAAATAGTTCGCGAAAATATCTACCGGCATAAACGCTCGCAATAAACTAGCCAGCAACACCCCAAATAATATCCAACGCAGTACCATGCGCGATTCTAAAATGCCACTCCAAAGCATGGTTTTAAAGAAAGCGGTTGAATAGCTTGTATCACGTAATTTAGTTGTAGCTTCATGCCAAAAACGAAAATTTTCAGGCAGCTGAATTTGATGTGGATTATGAGACAGAACCCCTCTTTTCTCCAGCAGTTCAAATAGCAACCCCGTAACTATTGCAATAAAAACCGATAAAGCAATAAATAATAAAGTCCAATATAAACCAACTAAGGCAATTAAAATCAGAGTTAAGGAGAATGAGTTCCATGGGCTAGCTACTAAAAATGCTACAAACTGACCGGTACTTGCACCTCGCTCGTATAACTTTGCGCCTACCATCAATATCCCATGGCTGCATAAATCCAATAACACACCTGCAGCGGTGGCTCGTAAAATACCCGGCAAACCACGACGCGTACCTAGAATTGACATTACAAACTCTCTGGGAACCTTGCCCAGTATGCTTATCATTAAAATACCCGCAGCAATTCCCCACCAAATGGTATTGATAAGATCAAATACAGAGTGAGCAAGTACTTTTAACCAACTTATCTGCAGCTCATCGCCGGCTGCAATATGTATAAAGTATAGTAAAACGATGGTCAGTAAAGACCCCCATAATAACCAGTCTAAGCGACCTTTCTGCTGATGACAGTGACCATCATGATTTGTATGCACGCTATGCCCACAATGGTGGGTTGATTTATCTTGAGTCTCTTCTTCCAACGGGCTTCACTCGCAATTATTTTGGAACGTTCCCATATTAGTTTACAGCATAATATTTTAGGTAAAACCGCTTATTTATAGGCAACATTACTTAGTTTTTAGCGTGCAGCATCGTGTAAAAATTACTTGGGTGAGAAATTTCGTATTTCTGCCAAGACGTAGCAAAAGCATGCATCAAAGTAAGTTGTTGGCCAAACTGGCCCTGTCGCTATATGTGATTTTTTTTGTAAATATTGCAAATGCTCATTATGTACTAGGTCAGCCTGAATACATATTGGATGCAGGTGCAAAAAATCCATCAGGTATGCGATTGTTGCTGGAAATCGATGGTCATACCATTGATTATCGTGTTTACCCTGCAGTACCAAAACCCTTTGAACCAATAAATATCAGCTTATCGCTGCTTAACAAAAATACACAACTGGTTTATCCAGGAAATGTTACTTTTCTATTGAGTCAAAAGAACTTTTTAAATGTAACTGAAAGGATACTAGCGTCAGTTTCTCAAGATAACAATTTATTCAATCTTGAATTTATAGCACCAGATGATGGCCATTACTTTTTGGCTGCAGAGTTCACAACTACTGAGCCCCATACTATCGACTTTCCATTGCAAGTAGGCAATCCGTCCGCAATAGGGGCAGTAGCAATTGCTGCATTTATATTGATTGGTGTTTTATTATGCGTCCATTTTCTACAAAAAAAGTACGCACAGGATAGCAAAAAACCAAAACCTGACAGCACGGAGCCTGAGGTATGATCATGACTCATCCCGGCCTACCCGTAGCGTGGGCATGGACTTGTATTGCAAGTATTGTATTAATAATTATTTGGGCATCCTTCTCTCGTATTACAACCGGTTTTAGTACAAAAACACTGCAAGTAAAAAATATCCCCTTAATTGGGCGTTATATTCACAACACAACAATAAGCTTTAAAGTTTTATACACCATAAAGCTTATAGTATTGTTTTTGTTTATTCTTGTTATTTTAGCTGGTTTGTTCGGCACGCCTATTCCAGAGCGAAATATAGCAACTGTACTCACCTGGAATATCTGGTGGGCCGCATTGATCTTTGCAATATTGTTATTTGGTACAGCCTGGTGTGCAATATGTCCCTGGGATTACATCGCGCAAATCCTTGTAAAGCGCAACTTTCTGCGCAATGTTGCAAAAACAGGCACCAGCCTTGAGCTAAGAGTCCCAAAAAGAATTAGAAATATATGGATTGCTGTTTGGCTATTTATTGGCTTCACCTGGTTAGAGCTTGGAGTAGGTGTTACTTCCAGCCCGCATAATACAGCTATGCTGGCATTGCTTATGGTGGTATTGGCGACGATATCGCTGGCCATTTTTGAACGCCGCGCTTTTTGTCGCTATTTTTGCCCTGTCGGTCGCACTGTAGGATGTTACTCGCAACTGGCTACGTCAGAACTTCGCCCGATTGATTCCGATGTCTGCCAAAATTGTAAGACCCTTGATTGTTATTACGGCAATAATGAAGTTGAGTCATGTCCTACACACCTGGTAATGGGACGGTTGACGCAAAATAGCTACTGTACTTCCTGCGGAAATTGTGTCATTAGCTGCCCTCATAAAAATGTTGCGTGGCGTCTGCGTTCCCCCAGTGTAGAAGCTATAGAAACCGGCCGGCCACACTATGATGAAGCCTGGTTTATATTGATACTGTTGGCACTAACTGGCTACCACGCAAGCACAATGCTGCCCGGTTGGGATTCAGTGATTCATCAAATTGCCGAATTAATAAGCGACTCCGGCCGATTCCTGTGGAGCTTTACCGTCGGCATGGCCGGCAATATTATAATTATCGCAGCATTTTACGCTTTTATTATAGAAATCGCACGCCGGCTTTTTGCAAGAAAACATGAATATAAACGCCTGTTTTCGAAAATGGCGTTCATCGCTTTGCCGTTGGCACTAACTTTCCACTTGGCCCATAACCTGAGCCACTTAATGCGTGAAGGTGGCACGATAGGTCAGGTCATAACTAACCCCTACGGTAGTAATACTATGCCGCTAAGCATGCATGAAAAGCACGAACAAATGCGTATGTTAATACCACAGGAGTTATTGCACTTTACGCAAACAGCGTTGTTGATATTTGGTTTCTGGGTAGCAATCCAGGTCATTCGGTACCGAGGTAAAGACCTATTAATTGATACTGGATTTGCCCGTTGGCGCTTATTTCCATTCGTATTTTTTGCCACCGCAATTACTGGATTGCATTTATGGTTACTAATACAACCTATGTCGATGAGAATGTAGTTCAAGTAAATATACCTGAAATTAACTTTATATGAGATTGATTCTTATACGATTTAATTCATCTAATACTAACACCCATAAAATGAAAGCGTTTTCATGCCTAATTTTTAATCTGCTTTATATTTTATCAAGTCCACTCTAAATTATTTTAATTTTCACTTTAAAAGTAATTAATCATCATATGCTGGTGATTAGTTTGCTGATTTCTAATTCATTTTTCACACTTAACCTAGGTCAATTCAAATAAACCTCATTTAGGGAATAGATACATGCCTAAGTTTTCAAATCCCTGGAGGTAAGCCGCATGTCTACTATTGATCCAAATGATTTCCAGCAACACACTCGATGGTTTCAGCTGTG
>JANQKJ010000039.1 GCA_028281205.1 Gammaproteobacteria bacterium | reverse complement strand
GAGCTGTTGAACAACAAATTTAGGAATTTAGATACTAAACAAATGTTTCAGAACATCTTTACAGCAGAAGTCGCAGCGGAAGATTGGCCCGGAGCTTATAGTGTGTTTCCATCAACAGCTAATGCGACCAAGAAAAAATTATTTCACATGTCTCTCCATAACAATCCGTCAGGTCTTGCTGCAGCAGATATCTTGGCGTGGTTACGACATAGTCGTATTGAACAAGGCTGGGCAGAGGGTGAAACACGGCATCCAGATATTAGAATGGGTATTTCCTGGCCGTTTATACATCCAGCAGAATAATCAATTATTATTCAAATATTGATTCTTTTATTCCTGTGCATGGCGAATTCTAAATTACATCCTAATTTTAGACAAAGTATCAGTCTTGTTTGATTTGAGACCCATGAATATCATGCAATACCATGAGAGAGTTCTTATTTTTAGTTATTAATTCCATTACTGACCTGCCCATTTAATCTTATCCCTGAAGTATGTTGTGCGTATACACCCGTCATCTCTTGTGTTGCATGAACTATATAGCTATCAGAGAAGACCACAACGTCTGGATTGTAATTAATGAAATACATCTTCACAATATCCATTTTCTCGGCCATGATGAGATGCAATGAAAACCGTGGCATCAGCAAGTTCATGACAAAAGCTTTCTTGATAAAGTAATGACTGCCATCCAGTAACTTCTAAATCACCAGGAATTATGAATTTTTCATTACGACATTGAAGAAACTTAACAAGACTTAAATTATTTGTATCTTCGAAATCATCCATATATTTATTAAAAAATATTCTAAAGTATACTTCTGGAAACTCTAGTGCGAGATTTAATGATCCACCAGTATATGTCTCTGTCATATCTATCATTGATTCCATAGCATTAGAGACTGATCCGGTTTTTAGTTTAATATTGCGTAATTGACAGAGTTCGCATTGTCACTTCTGTTATACCCTAAGGCCAATCAAGAATTAGTTTGGAGAAAATGTTTGGCTAGCTAACGTGAACCTCTCAGGCAAAATATCTATTAAAGAGACTCCATTCAGGCCAAATTAGCAGCTACCAGGCAACTTTCAAGCCCCGGCAAAAAAATATTAAATCATATAGATCAATTGGTTATGTGCGTTGTTAACTAAATAGTTGTAATTAAAACTTTGAAAGGTATACAGTAGACTCAGCATAATTAGTAAATAAACCGGATCACCACGACGGCGATCTGTACGCAATTAGCTTGCGTAACGTCGTGGTGATCCGGTTTTTTTTATGCCCATCAGAAAGTGTACAACTATCAAGAGGTGAAAAGTAATGAAAAAGTTAACTATAGTAATGGTGCCCATTAATGACATTATCGTAAATCCAAAGAATGCGCGTCGGCATCCGGCGAAACAGCTTAAGCAGCTTGAAAAGAGCATACAAGCATTTGGTAATAACACGCCGATTATCATCGATGAAAGTCGATCTATATTGTGTGGCCATGCCCGTTATGCAGCACTGAAACAACTTGATTATACCGAGGTGCCCACCGTCAGTATTGAGCATCTAAGCGAGGCACAAAAACGTGCCTTTATGATTGCTGATAACAAAATTGCTGAAAATGCCATGTGGGATGACGATCTGCTCAGAGTCGAATTGACTTATCTGGCACAGGTCGACGTGGATGTCGATGTCGATCTCACCGGCTTTTCCATGGGTGAAGTCGATGTGCTATTGGGTACCGTTGAGCAACCGACCGTAGAAAATCCTCCTCCACCTTTGCCCGAACCCGAGAAGACAGTGACCCAACTTGGTGACATTTGGCAACTAG
>JANQKJ010000023.1 GCA_028281205.1 Gammaproteobacteria bacterium | reverse complement strand
ACAAACTCGACACAAGTGCAATTATCAGTACTACAGCAGCCATATTAAACTTTAACAGACTAGCACTAGACGACTTCTTGCTTGCAGCTGCCTGCATACGGGTTTCAAGTTCAGCAAGCTGGGTATCAGTGAGCTGTTTAGATTGCAGATAATCTTGTACTGATTGTTTTAATTCATCGTTCATTGCGCACCTTTCCTACTTGACTCGTCTAAATGATATTCGAGCCTTTTTCTTAAGCGATGAATTTTAGATAATAACGTTCCCCTGGATATATCTAAAAATTCTGCTAACTCGTCCGTTGTATACCCTTCAACTGCCCAAAAGTACATAATCTCACGTTCTGATGCAGTTAATTTTTGCCAAATTTCTTGCACCTCATATTGAGTCATAATAATTTTTTCTAGCGCATCCGTATCCATATCAAGATACGTTACTGTGTCATCAAACTCTACATGTTCATACTTTGCCTGCTTGCGACACTCATCAATATACTGATTACGAATTACTCTTTTTGCATAGGTAAGCTGGTTATCTAGACTACTTGTATCTGCTTTAAGAAATTTTTCCAAACCAGCTTGCAATAAATCATACGCTTGTGTTTCATTTGCAGTGAGAGAAAAACAATAACGATATAAACTATGTAACTGTTCTCGAGAAAACATCTTTAGATTCGCAGCCATTGTTTAGACATAACATAACTCAACGCTGTGTTTAACTGGCCACCATTGTCGAAACTATCAGCAATTGTTGATAATGTTGAGTTTTTCTTTATTGCCAGCATTAACTTATAACTGTGTTCATCAATATTTTCTAATTTAACTTCATAGGCATCACGATAGATGCAGAGTTTCTCACCTTGTTGGGGTATTCCGATAGCATTTCTAATAGCCTGTTGCTGATGAAGACTCCAGATCTCATGAACCGGATAATTACAATCCAACAACAAGACACTAGGTGCTAAAGAAAACTTTACATCACCGCCATATTGCTCACATTGCTGTTGAAATCTTTGCATGTCTAATGGGGCATTATCGCCACTATAATATGATTTTTGAATACACCACTCTAACGCAGCCAAATCCGGTAGGTGCTCATAACCATTCAACTCATCTCGCGCATCAATTAGCCTAGATAGAAATTCGGGAAACTGTTCACCATAATCATTTAGGCCCGGACTCAACGAAGGATGCTTAATAAAATATTTTTTTGCTATAAATTTAAAATAATCTTTACCCAATATTTTTTCACACACTGGATAAACACTTTCTAAAACCGATACATGCAATAACCTTGCTGTTGTACGATACACATTAATTCTATCTAAGACATTGAACTCGTCATCTGTAGAAATTAAATCAATAACTGTATTTTTAGATTGGCTTAATGCTTGCCAAAATTGATTTTGGATATCAACAAGTAGCAATGAGTTCATTACTCTCCCCTTGCACTTTATGCAAATCTGTCTTTATGCGCTTAGCTTTCATTGCCTCGCCATAGAGTATTTCAAAACTGGGAATATCATGATCCCACTCAATCAACGTTGGTATATCGCTTTTTCTTTGCATTAAGCGTTCATACAGTTCCCATACGCCCTTACTAACCAGGTTATTATGCGCATCCAGATAATAATGACCTTTATCTTCAAAACCAGCCAAGTGTACTTCGGCAACCCGATTGAGATCTATGTAGTCAACATACTCATAGCTATTCTGCGCATTATTTTTCTGGTTTACATATACATTATTAACATCAAATAAAATTAGACAATCTGCGTTTTCAGCTAAGTGGTTAATAAATTCTACTTCCTTAATTGAAGAATGCTTATATGTTAAGTAGGCAGATATATTTTCAATCGCTATTTTCTCACCCAAATAATCTTGTATGCTTAAAATTCTTTGCGTAAGGTAATTCAGCGCCTCTTCTGTATAAGGCAAGGGTAATAAGTCATGCGAATAATGCGAGTGTAGTGACGTCCAGCATAAATGGTCTGAGATTAACTTTGCTTTAACTTCAGCCGCCAGAGTTTTAATTTTTTTTAAATATGCATAATTTATGGGATCTGATGAACCTATAGACATACCTACACAATGCATGGTGACAGGATAACGTGCAGCTATTTCTAAGGCCTGCCTGCGTGCCCAACCGCCCTCACTGATGTGGTTATCAGCCAGCAATTCAAACCAATCCAATTGTGGTTGTGTTGTTAGAATTTCATTTACATGAGGCGCGCGCAACCCTACTCCAAATCCTTTTAGAGATGAGGACTTGGCAACAAAACTTGGGCTACGTGCGCTCATAATAAACCGACCGAACAGTTAATTACTTGGCAGGCTTGACCTTGGCTACCACACCACCTGTAATTTTTTCACATGTACCTGCAGGTACATAAACCCATTCTGTATCATCATTATCAAAAGTAGCCTGACCCGCACAACCATGCTTACCATCTAATGCGCCACAATCATTTTTACCTGCTTTTACAATACCTGCACATTTTTCCCACTGTTTGGGTGCATCTGGTACCGCATGCGCTTGACTGGCTGCGAGCAAGCCTGCTGATAGAATGGTCGCAATAGCTGAATCAACAACGATTTTATTTTTCATTTTCCGTCCTCTGTAAGTAGTCAAAATTCGTAAGCAAGTCGTTTTGCTTACACTCCTAACTTAAGACGAAATAGGGATAGATTTGATTGCAGAAAAAAATACTCTGGCTACCGGCCATTTTGAGGAGGTCACCCACTTTATGACGATTCGCAATAAGTGTTTTGGCCCTGGCTTGAGTACCTCATTTAAGCAGCGGAGTCGGGGCTGCTTAAATTACAGAAAGTTAAAAATTATTATATTTACTTGGTAAGCAGCAATTTATTAGATTTAGTTAACTGTAGTAAATAAGTCTCTCCAGCATGACTTATCCAAGCGTATCGCTTACCTTTCAGTAAGTTAGATAGGGATAAAGTTGCTTCTTGCTGGTTATTTTTAGCATCATTTAGAGAGAGTGGATTAGCCATGTTAACCGCCTCCATATACCAATGTTGTTTACCAATATACAAATGATAATCATTCTCATTCGTAAATGCAAGCCATTTTATGGATTATTTTCAGTTCATCAATTGCGCCAAATTTAAGCCCTCTTTACCCAGGGGTGGGCACCAATAGTAATTACCGCTAATTGGCTTGGAGAAGGTAAATAATGCATCTGTAATACCGTCATCCATCCCCACCATGCGTGCTAACTGCTTTTCAAATGCATCAAATGAATGCGCAAATGATAAAAACATCAAGCCTGATTGTTGATTTTCAATCCATGGTGATGAGCGGCGTACCACATAGGCCGGGGGATCAAAGTCATCCTGTTCCACTCTTTTAATATGCGCACTTGGGGGTGCATCTTTAATTTCTTGGTTAGAGGACTTTTCCCTTCCAAAAACATAATCCTGCTCAACTGCGGTTAACTTTTCAAAGTGATTAAGATCATGCAACCATTGCTGTACAGCAACGAAACTTGAACCATCCATTTTTTCACTTTCACCTGCCATCAATGCAGCCTGTATAGCCTCTTCATCTACAGGATTTTCCGTGCCATCTTCATAGCCCGTCAGATCCATACCATGTCCATATTTAAACCCATCAACAACATGATGAAGCTTAAATGCAGGTTTGGCGATAACCTCAATCGCACGGCCTCGGTGTAGTAATTCACCCATATCATCGCCACGCAACCAAAACCATAAATCTCCTTGCGTCGCGACTATCGGTACAGGCGCCTTACTAAGTTCAGGAAAAAGCTGCAAGCCCGGCACTTCTTTTTGCATAGTCGTTACCACTTTAATCCCTATGCCCATTACTACACTGGTACCATCAACCATATGCGCCAATGAAGTAAGCACATTTTTTAATTCTGCTGGTTGCTTGATTACAAATGTCAGATAACGCGAACGCGCAGGAATATCGAGTAAGATTGCCGGTTGTCCTTGGTGCATGAAATTTACTTAGTTATTATTAATTTAGCCCATTATAAGTTTATGCTTACATAGAATGAATAGCAGCAAATCAAGTCACGCACTTTGCTGACGAGCATACAATTTTGTGTACAGTCCATTGGAACTAATAAGGTCATCATGGCTACCATGTTCCGTAATAATACCATCATCAAAAACGAACACGCGGTCCGCTTGCTTCACTGCACTTAAACGATGCGCCACAATAATTGTAGTGCGGTCACGCAAGAAAGTTTGTAGTGATTCATGTACACGCGCTTCAGTATCCGCATCTAATGCTGATGTTGCCTCATCAAGAATAACAACATTAGGGTTTGTTAATGCCATACGTGCGATAGCTATCCTCTGTCTTTGTCCACCAGATAAACGAATACCATCCATGCCGATTAGACTATCCAGACCACGCGGCATATCTTCCACTACATCACGTATTTGCGCCACTTCTAACACTTGCCATAATTTCTCATCGGGCATATCACGACCTAATGTAAGGTTCATGCGTAAAGTGTCATTAAATAACGCCGGATGCTGTAGTACACATGCAACGTGTTCACGCACGACTTCCATGCCAATCTTGGTCATAGAAACATTATTAAATTTTACATCGCCAAACAACGGTGGGTATAAGCCCAATAACACTTGCACTAAAGTTGATTTACCACCCCCACTGGCACCAACCAGCGCCACTTTTTCCCCTGCAGCAATGGATAAGTTAACGCCTTTTAGCACATAAGGACCGTCACCATAGGCAAACTTAATATCGTCAATATCTATATTGATACCTTTTTGATTAACAAAAGGATTTTCTTCATGCGCATATACAGGCTCATTAGGCAAATACATAAGTTGATTTATACGCCCAAGCGCAGCTTTAGCACTATAGTAAGAGTATTGAATATTCAATACGTCCTGCACTGGGCCCATCATGAACCACAAATAACCAAACACTGCGATCATCTCACCAATAGACAAGCCAGCAAACAACACCATCAGCATGCCAACCGCGCGAAAAACATCAAACCCTACCAAAAATATGACAAATGAAAGTCTGTTTGCCGCATCACTTTTCCATGAGTAAGCGGTGGAATGATCCCTAACCTTTTTTGCCAGTATATCCACCCGTGACATATAAA
>JANQKJ010000017.1 GCA_028281205.1 Gammaproteobacteria bacterium | reverse complement strand
ATCAATGCGATGACTATTGATGTGGAAGATTATTTTCAGGTCTCAGCATTTAGTAATAATATTTCCTTTGATCAGTGGCCGGATCATGATTGTCGTGTAGAAAATAACATGGATAGGATTCTGCAGTTGTTTGCCGACAATGATGTAAAGGCAACTTTCTTTACATTAGGGTGGATTGCAGAAAAGTATCCTAATGTAATCAAAAATATTGTCGAAAACGGCCATGAGCTTGCTAGTCATGGGCGTAACCATACGCGTGTATTCGACCAAAACCCCGCTCAGTTTACAGAAGATATTTCTCACACCAAGAAACTTTTAGAAGATATCGGTGGTGTCGATATCAAGGGTTATCGGGCAGCTAGCTTCTCAATCGATGAGCGCAACCTATGGGCTTATGATTGTTTATCTGAAGCAGGTTACCAATACAGCTCGAGTATTTATCCTGTTGAACACGACCATTATGGTATGCCGGATGCGCCCAGATTTAGTTTTTTTGCCAATTCTGCTGGTTTGGTCGAGGTGCCTATTTCAACTGTGCGTTGGATGAATCGTCTATGGCCATCAGGAGGTGGAGGTTATTTCCGTTTTTTTCCATATATTGTTTCCAAGCGACTAATACAAACGGTGAATGAGAAAGAACAGCGCAGTGCAATTTTTTATTTACATCCATGGGAGATTGACCCGGACCAGCCTAAGCAAAGTAACTTGTCAGCAAAAACACGCTTCAGACACTACATTAACCTAAAACATACTTACCGCCGCCTTGAGAAATTAGTACAAGATTTTCAGTGGGATCGTATGGATAAAGTTTTTTCAATATAGCTTATGCAAAGTATTAAAGTTGCCCAGTTAACAGAGAATGATCGTGGTGCATGGAATCAATACGTGCATCGCTGTGAAGAGGCCTCATTTTTTCACCTGGTTGAATGGCAAAGTATATTTGATGGTGTACTTGGACATCGTTCGTATTACTTGCTTGCACAACAGGCTGCCGAAGTGGTTGGAGTCTTTCCTCTTGTGCACGTTAAAAGCAAGCTATTTGGTAATGCTTTAATTTCGGTACCTTTTGGGGTTTACGGTGGCATATTGGCTGACGACGAAAATGTTTTCAATGAATT
The DNA here is from genome assembly GCA_028281205.1 of Gammaproteobacteria bacterium. Lineage (GTDB taxonomy): Bacteria > Pseudomonadota > Gammaproteobacteria > UBA4575 > UBA4575 > UBA1858. The sequence goes on along the minus strand of JANQKJ010000017.1, from coordinate 1,555 downwards.
GTCGCAGTATGCACTGAAGTTAGCACGAGAACTTAAGGTGGACTATATTGAAGTGCGCGATCAACATGGTGTCAGTGATCTAGGTGCCAATTGGCATGCTAAAGATTTATATGTCACCTTCAAGAGGCAATTATTAGCAACTGAAGAAGAAAACTTTAAAGCAATACCGCGTAAACAGCGTGCTGTAGTAAGAAAGGCTATTGATTATGGGCTCACATCAGCATGGGATGATAATGCTGACCGTTTTTATGCAATGTACTCTGAGAGTGTGCGTAATTTGGGTACACCCGTTTTAGCTAAAAAATATTATCAATCCTTGCTAGATGTATTTGGCGAACAATGTCGAGTATTAACTATCTTGGACAAGGGTCAGCCAGTATCCAGTGTGTTGAATTTTTACTTTAAAGACCAGGTGCTTCCATTTTATGGTGGTGGGCCTGCTGTGGCACGTAATTGTCGGGCTAATGATTTTATGTATTGGGAGTTAATGAGGCTTAGTTTAGAGCAGGGCATTAGAATTTTTGATTTTGGGCGTAGTAAAAATGGTGCAGGTTCATTTAGATTTAAAAAACATTGGGGTTTTAAGCCCGAGCCACTACCTTATCGTTTCCATTTGATTAATGCTAAAGATGTACCCGATTTAAGCCCAGTAAATCCAAAATATCAGTTGGCCATTAAGGCTTGGCAGAAACTGCCATTACCTATCACACATATGGTAGGACCAATAATCGCAAGAAATTTAGGCTAAAAATATATTCAAAATGCCAAGGTTATAGCGACTCTAAATCAGCAAAAATAGCTGAATTATACTATCAACACTCAAATCACGAGTTTAATCACAATGTGTAATAAATTATTTTGCATAATGGTGAAGTAATTCTAATAAACACAGACGGTTATTGCCTATAGTCGTGCTTGCTAGCCTTAATCTATATCGATGCGGCGGCTTATTATTTCTAATGATAGAACGATATTTAGCCAGTCTATGAAAATACTCTTTGTGTGCCATCGATTCCCCTTTCCACCAAATGAGGGAGGTAAGATCCGTGCGTTTAATATGATTGCTCATTTGCAACAAAACCATGAAGTGACTGTAGCATCTCTAGTGGAATCTAAAACGGAACAGGCTGAAGTATCTGGTATACAACCATATTGCCATGAATATATTGCGCAACGTATGAATAAAACTCTTGCCTGGTTTAAGGCGGTGTTGTGTCTGTTAACATTTATTCCGTCTTCTATGGGCTACTTTCATTCATGGAAGCTAGGCAAAAAGATAAAACATTTAATCAAACAAAACCAATATGACTTGATTGTAGTGCACTGTTCTTCTGTTGCACATTTCGTATTGTCAGCTAAGGACACACCCAAAATACTAGATTTTTGTGATATGGACTCACAAAAATGGCTTATCTATGCCAAACATACGCGGGGGCTGCGATATCAGCGCAATACGTTCTTTGTAGCCGTCGTCGTCGCCGTCTATCAGGCTGTTATCAAGTACGCGCATACTGCCGGTGCGCTTCATAACAATAACAAAGGGCTGCCCGGGCCC
>JANQKJ010000337.1 GCA_028281205.1 Gammaproteobacteria bacterium | reverse complement strand
AACGGCAGCGGAAACAGCAGCAGTTGGGTCATGTTTGGCCATGATTGAACAAACCGGCGTGCATGTACATTTTTGTCGCTTGTCTACTCAACGTGCTTTACAAATGTTGGAACGGGCAAAATTTGATGGCGCACCGATTAGTGCTGATGTTTGTGCACACCAATTATTTTTAAGCGATCATGACATTGTTGGATTTGATGGCAACTACCATGTTATCCCGCCTTTACGCAGTCATACTGATATTGCCGGGCTGCGCCATCGTTTAAATAGCGGCATTATTGTTGGTTTTTGCTCAGATCATCAACCGCATGAACATGATGCAAAGCTGGCACCGTTTGCTTCAACTGAGTCTGGCATATCATCTTTAGAGACCTTGCTTCCATTTGCGTTGCAGTTGGTGAAAGATGAAGTGCTAAGCTTAATGGATATTATTTCTTTAATGACACACAAACCCGCTGAATTGCTTGGTATTAAAGCTGGTACATTAACTCCCGGGCATAATGCTGATTTTTGTTTATGTGATCCGGCTATCGAATGGCAACTCACAGCTGAGAACATGAATAGCAGAGGTAAAAATACACCGTTTTTGAATAAAACATTCAAAGGCAAAGTGACCCATACCTTCGTCAATGGCAATCTGGTTTATCAATATTCAACATGACCGAAGCTACAATCTTTGCTGAAAATGCACGTGTGCTAGCACATGAAGCATTGCCTGCGTCTCAATACTTATTGCGACTGCAAACTCCTCAATGTGCAAAAACAGTTCAGCCAGGCAACTTTATCCATTTAAGCTGCGGACATGAAAAGTTTCGCTTAAAGCGACCATTTTCGGTATTGCGCAGTAACAGTGAACAAGGCTGGATAGAAGTATTATACAAGGTGGTAGGTAGTGGCACTGAAGACTTAAGCCACATCAAAGTCAATGATTCTCTACACTGCATGGGGCCAATTGGAAACGCCTTTAATTTGTCAGCCAGTACTAAACGCCCGTTATTGTTAGGTGGTGGCGTCGGCATTCCTCCCATCCTATTTTATGCTGAACAATTAAAGAAAAATAAAAAACTCACGCCTATGGTAATTATGGGTTCTGAAATACCTTTCCCATTTAAGGTTCAACCTTCAAAGCTGATGATCGATGGCTTGCCTAATGACGTTATTGCTTCTATGACCTTGCTAGAAGACCTTGATATTCCTTCACGTCTTACTAGCAGACAAAATTACTCCGGCTGTTTTGATGGTTACATTCATGAATTAGCTAAGTTATGGCTTGATGCTATCGGTATCAATGAACATGACACTATTGAGATTTTTGCTTGTGGGCCAACAGCAATGCTTAAAGCGGTTGCTGAACTCAGTCACCAATACGCTATCCCGTGTCAGTTATCTCTGGAAGAATATATGGCCTGCGCGGTAGGCGGGTGCGCTGGCTGCACTGTCAAAACAGTCAATCAAGAAGGGCAAGAACAGATGAAACGTGTATGTGTAGACGGCCCAATCTTCGATGCAAAGGCAGTCTATCCTTTGTAAACTTGATTTTTAAGTTTTACTACTTGGACTTCTTGGAGGGTTTGTCATCACTGAACATTGATTTGACTGAGTCAAAGAACCCATCGTCGTCGTCATCCTCAATCACATCAACATTGAGGTCATGATCTAAACTAACCTCATCAAATGATTTTAACTCTTCACCACTATCTTCCATCTGCATTTCACTTAAGTCAGGCAGAGGCGTAGACAAAGTTGGAGGATCAGAATCAAAATCATCCCCACCCAATTCTACGCTATCATTATTCATCACCAACTCATCGTCTTCACGCTCACCAACACTTTTAACGCCGCCACCAAAGTTAATTTGCCATTCCAGATTACTGCGTGAATCAGCAAAGTTGAGGGCATCATCGAGAGTGATTTTTTCCATCTTGAACAGATCGTGTAAGCATTGATCGAAAGTCTGCATGCCCACCGCAGCACCTTTTTCCATGACTTCTTTAATTTCACCAAAGTCACCTTTGCGAATCAACTCTGCAATATAAGGTGTATTAATTAATACTTCGACCGCAGGTAGACGACCACCATCGGTTGATGGCACAAGTCGCTGAGAAATAATACCTGCCAAGTTAAGCGATAAATCCATCAGGATTTGATTGCGTGCATCCGTTGGGAAGAAATTAATAATGCGGTCCAGGGCTTGGTTAGCATTCACTGCATGCAGCGTTGTCAGACACAAATGACCTGTGTCAGCATATGACATTGCTGCTTCCATAGTGAGTCGATCACGCACCTCACCAATCATAATAACATCGGGTGCCTCACGCATCGCTTCACGCAGCGCATTGTCATAGGACAATGTATCCAAACCAACTTCACGCTGACCAATAATCGATTTCTTATGTGTGAAAATATACTCAATAGGATCTTCTATAGTAAGGATATGGCCACTTTGAAGTGTATTACGATGCTCAATCATCGATGCTAATGAAGTGGACTTACCTGAGCCAGTAGAACCCACCACCAGTATTAATCCATTCTGCTTCATCACCAAGGCACGCAACACTTCTGGCAAACCCAACTTGTCTAATGTAGGGATTTCATGCTTAATATAACGAATAACCAACGATACTTCACCACGTTGGTAGTAGATATTTACTCGATAGCGACCACCGCCAATAATTGAGATGCCCAAATTCATTTCCTTGGTCATCTCAAATTCTTTAATTTGTTGATCACTCATGATTTCATAAGCAATCTTTTTCACTGTGCCAGGCTGTAATGGACTTTTGGAAACTTTTTGCGTTACCCCATTTAGTTTCATACATACAGGCGCACCGGTAGTAAAAAACAAATCCGACGCGGCTTTTTCAGCCATAAGTTTTAGGTAGGGACTAACTGTCATGATCAATAAAATATTTTTGAATGAATTACATTACCATACCTGACTCTTCAGAATCCTCTTCCACTGTAAGAGTTTCCAAACCATCAAGCAAGTCAGTACCCTTAGACTTCTTACCTTCCAGCTTGAGACGCAGGCGCAAATCATTAACTGAGTCAGCATTACGCAGGCCGTCTTCAACAGTGATAAGGTCTTCTTCGATAAGGTCAAATAAATGCTGATCAAATGTCTGCATGCCAAGTTCTCTTGATTTAGCAATTAATGCTTTCATCTTGGGCACATCACCCTTGAATATTAAGTCCGCCATCAACGGTGAGTTAATTAATATTTCAATCGCCGGCACACGGCCTTCTGACTCTTTAATTGGCAATAAGCGTTGCGACACAATTGCTTTTAGGTTTAACGATAGATCCATCAATAGTTGTGCACGTCTTTCTTCTGGGAAGAAGTTAATAATTCGGTCCAGGGCTTGGTTAGTACTATTTGCATGCAAGGTAGCTAAACATAAATGTCCTGTTTCCGCGAACGACACAGCATATTCCATTGTTTCACGATCACGAATCTCACCAATCAATATGACATCGGGAGCTTGTCGCAATGTATTCTTTAAAGCAATTTCAAATGTTTCTGTATCTACACCGACTTCACGCTGGGTAACAATACAATTACGATGCTTATGTACAAATTCAATAGGGTCTTCAATAGTCACAATATGGCCTTGACTATGTTCATTACGATACCCCAGCATCGCAGCCAACGAAGTCGACTTACCACAACCAGTACCACCAACAAATATGACTAAACCATTTTTAGTCATAGAAATTTCTTTAATGATATCCGGCAACCTTAATTCTTCGATACCTGGAATTTCAGAATTAATGACACGTAATACCATTCCTGAGCTATTGCGCTGCATAAAAGCATTCACACGGAAACGGGAAATATTTGGCAAGCTAATCGCAAAGTTACACTCTTGGGTTTCTTCATACTCGCGTATTTGCCTATCATTCATGATTGAACGCACTAACACTTGTGCATGCGATGCTGTGAGAGGCTGATTTGTAATGGGTGTCATTTTGCCATCTAGCTTCATCGATGGTGGAGCACCAACAGTAATAAATAAATCCGACCCACCTTTCTGCAACATATTGCGCAGCAGGTCATGCATAAATGTTATCGCTTTATCTCTATCCATGATTTCTACACTTAATAAATATATTTAAATTAAAAATCATCCTTATTGGCTGCACGTCTACGTGCTTCTTCTTTACTAATAAGACCTTTGGTTTGAATCTCTTTAAGGCATTGATCAAGGGTTTGCATACCTGCATTCTGGCTGGTCTGTATTGATGAATACATCTGAGCAACTTTATCTTCACGTATTAAATTACGAATCGCAGGAGACCCTAGCATGATTTCGTGAGCGGCAATCCTGCCGCCACCAATCTTACGACAAAGAGTTTGTGAAACTACTGCACGTAACGACTCAGACAACATAGAACGAACCATATCTTTCTCGGTAGCCGGGAATACATCCACAATACGGTCGATAGTTTTAGCCGCAGAACTTGTATGCAAGGTGCCAAACACTAAGTGGCCTGTTTCCGCTGCAGTTAATGCCAAACGGATGGTTTCCAAATCACGTAATTCACCTACTAAAATAGTATCAGGGTCCTCACGCAATGCAGATCGAAGCGCTTCATTGAAACCTAACGTATCGCGGTGCACTTCACGTTGGTTAATAAGACTTTTCTTACTCTCATGAATAAACTCAATTGGATCCTCAATAGTAAGAATATGGCCATATTCATTTTCATTTTTATGATTAATCATCGCAGCAAGAGTAGTCGATTTACCCGAGCCAGTAGGCCCAGTAACCAACACTAAGCCGCGAGGATAACTTGATATATCAGTAAATATTCTCGGACAATCCAACTCTTCCAGAGTGAGAATGTTTGTCGGAATTGTTCTGAATACTGCACCCGCACCACGACTTTGGTTAAACGCGTTAACACGGAAACGCGCCAAACCAGGTATTTCAAAGGAAAAATCAGTCTCTAAGAATTCTTCATAGTCCTTGCGTTGCTTATCATTCATGATGTCATACACCATTGAATGCACTTGCTTATGCTCCATAACGGGCACATTAATTCGGCGTACATCTCCGTCGACACGAATCATCGGCGGGACACCAGCGGAAAGATGTAGGTCTGAGGCTCCATTTTTAACCGAGAAAGCCAACAGCTGTGATATATCCACTTAGACTCCTTTCAAATTACGCTATACAATCCGGTGTATGTTTTGAAATGAGGCAGCTATGCTTCAAGGGTGATCAAGATGCTGCCAATCCTTGGATGACTACTATATATCGTCACTCCAGCGATGCGCGTAATTAGACCCTAGGTATGCGACAAGCAAACACATTGTAACGATAAACAGAGACTGGAGAGTACGCACTAGCGTACCTTTTGCCTTAAATTCTGCAGATCTTATTTTCTTCTTACCGAATAATGATAACTTCTACCTTAGCCAGTAATTTTAAAGCCACTAAGGAAAAAATATCACTTTTTGAACGACGTTATCATCGACCAGCCGATGATGTATGTTTAATCGCTGTCAGTAAAACCAGAAGTGTAGAAGAAATTCGCACACTAGCAGACTTAGGTCAGATTCACTTTGGCGAAAACTATGTACAAGAAGCGGTAGACAAAATAACCAAAATCACAGATGTACCGTTAATTTGGCATTTTATTGGGCCCATTCAGAAAAATAAAACCAAACTAATTGCACAATATTTTAATTGGGTACATAGTATTGATCGTGAAGTCATAGCAACACGTTTAAGCGATCAACGTCCAGATACACTCCCAAATTTAAGTGTATGCATACAAGTCAATATTGATAACGAAGACAGTAAGTCGGGTGTCCCACCAGACGAAGCATTGGCACTGGCATCAGTTATCGAACAATTACCCAAATTAACACTACGTGGCCTTATGGCTATCCCAAGCGCCACAAATGATGTGGACCAGCAAACCTCAACTTTCAAAAAAATGTCATTATTATTGGAGAAGCTTAAGCAGAATCATAGCAATATTGATACATTATCTATGGGCATGAGCAATGATTTTGAAGCTGCCATTGCCAATGGCGCAACTATGGTTCGCATTGGCACCGCATTATTTGGTCCACGTGACAACTCGTGAAACAATACATGTATGAGCAATAGCAATCATCAACCTATCCTTCTCATCGGTGCCGGCAATATGGGTGCTAGTATTGCCAAAGGCTTAGTTGCAACTGCGTGGCCCGCTGAGTTGATTACTTTTTGTGAACAACAGACTTCGCGCCATGATTCCCTCAAGCAGAGTTTTCCAGATAGCACTGTTATTTCTACAACGGAAGACATTACACACACGCCCAAGGTCATATTGCTGGCTGTGAAACCTAACGATATGGCTGATGTATGCCAATCTCTTGCAATTAACCAATCCTTTAGTAATGCGTTGTATATTACTATTGCTGCAGGACTCCCTGTGAGTTGTTATCAAAGCTGGCTAGGCGATCACGCTAGTATTGTTCGTTGTATGCCAAATACACCTGCCGCAATCGGGCTTGCAATGACAGGTTTATACACACCAGAAAGTACTAGTGTTAATGATAAAAACTTAGCTGATCAAATACTGAGCGCTATAGGTAAAACTCTGTGGGTAAATAAAGAATCCATATTAGATGCCGTTACTGCTGTATCTGGCAGTGGTCCTGCATATTTATTCTATTTAATGGAGTGTATGCAAAAAAGCGGGCAAACACTGGGGCTAAGTGCTGATGAAAGTTACACGCTAACACTGCAAACAATGTTAGGTGCTGCGCAGTTAGCTGACCAACAAGGTTTGGACTTCGAAACCCTAAGAGCTAATGTGACATCTAAAGGTGGGACTACGGAACAAGCCATAAACTGCTTTATGCAAAACAACTTACAAACTATTGTAGAAGATGCTCTAACGGCTGCCGCTAGTCGAGCCCACGAAATCAGTCAGTCTTTTGGTAAGGAATAGTCGATGCAAGCCGCTAATAATGTACTTATATTTTTGATACATACGTTATTTACTCTCTATATCGGTGCAATTGTGATCCGTACTATCCTCGCTATGACGCGTGCGGATTTTTATAATCCAATTTCGCAATTCCTGGTTACTATTACCAACCCGTTACTGCTTCCACTACGCAAAATTATCCCCAGCATCGGCAAAATCGATACCGCGAGCTGGATACTCATCTTTGGACTAAAAGCTCTGGAGGTATTTTTACTCTTTTATATCAAAGGAATACAAGCTAATCCTCAAACTATTGTGATAGCTGCTATTTTTCAGGTAATTATCATGATTGTATCGATCTTTTTATATGCGGTGATTATTCGCGCCATACTTAGTTGGTTTGCCGCCGCCAATATGGGGCCAAACCCACTTGTTTCAATACTTCATTCCATTACCGAGCCACTATTAAGACCCGCAAGGAAAATCATTCCTCCAATAGGCATGTTTGATTTATCAGCACTGGTAGTAATTCTCGTGCTGTATTCAATATTGATAGCCTTGAGTTCATTTTAAGACACTTTTTCTAGCTCTATTTAAGGGCGTCTTTAAATATTTTCTAAACTGAACAATCAAACAACACGAAGAATCGTTGAATTAGCAAGCTTGCATGATTATCTTGAGATTAAACATTAAGTAACCATTTAAACAATAGTATCGTCTCAATTATTTTTGTTTAGTACATGCGCATTTATCATTTAGTAATTTTTACAAGCAATTTCAGAAAATACTTAAATACTAGGATAAAATTGGCATTATTCGTTTCCTTGTGTACAATTCGCCAACGCACAATAATTATAAAAGTCGTTTAGAGATAACTACACTGATGCCATCAATCTATTTTGGTATCGCTCACAAGTAAAAACAAACTCACATTAGAGGAACATTTAATGGCCGTTAAAAAGAAAGCCGCAGCAGCAGTTAAAAAACCACCCACTAAGTCTGAAATCTTAAACTCTATTGCAGGAGAAACTGATCTTACACGTAAGCAAGTAGCTTCTGTGTTCACTGCACTTGAGGGTATAATTGCTAAAGAATTGAAGCCTAGAGGCTCTGGTTTATTTAATATGGTTGGCTTATGCAAGATTAAGGTTGTTAAAAAACCTGCAACTAAAGCACGCAAAGGCATCAACCCATTCACTGGCGAAGAAACTGTATTTAAAGCGAAACCAGCTCGCAAAGCAGTCAAAGTACTACCACTTAAAGGCTTAAAAGACATGGTGTAAACTATCAATAAGTCTGTATTTTAGCCGCAGGTAATATATACCTGCGGCATTTATAATTGATTACTTCCTTATTTCCCCACTCGGGATATCCTGATTAATCCGCCTGGTCTCTTTTATCTAATACCTGATGTTTAATGCGCACAAAATCCGCATGCGATAAATATAGCCAGTCTGCTATTTTGCGAATATGGTATTCCTCGTATTTATCTAACACGCCATCCGCGTAAGCCACTTCCCATAAACCCCTAAGTAACTCTCGCTTGGCGTCTATTTCCATTTCTTCATTAATCAGCTGTATAAATGGATGAGAAGAGGTATATTCTTCGTGCTCTTGTAGTGCATATTCAAGCACTTTATCAGCCTCAATAGCAGATAGAGAAAATTGCTTGGCCAATACTGTACTGATGATTTGCTGTTCATCATGTGAAATTTCAAAATCCGCACGACTCACTTCAATCAAAAGAATTGCAGCTGCAAGTTGCGCAGTATGCTGCTCACTAGCATCGTCAGCACCTAAATTAAGCGTCGCCTCCAACCATTTGTTGATTTTATTAAACATAATTATTACTACTAATTATTGCTTTGCAGGCAGCTTATACTGTCCCTGCACAAAACTAGAAAAATACACATCGATTAAAGGGTGATTTATCTCACCACAATTATCAGCAGCTTGAATATGGCGCTCAGCGACATAAGTTGTAATATCAGAATCATCTACTAATACGTGGTACCAAGGCGCATCTTTTGGTGGCCTGGATTTAGCCACCTCTTCATACCAGCTATGGCTACCATCAAATTGCGCATCTGCGTCATAAATTACGCCTCGATAACCAAATTTATTATGCTCAATTATTTGACCGACGTTGAATTTAAGCATGTGAGTAATCATTTCGATACACCGTTTATATTAAATATGGGCAGTGGTTATGAGCACCGCTTCAAGCGTATGCTTAATGAACATGGTATGCTCAAACACAACATTATAGTAATAAACCCCAAGTAATTTAACACATGACTGCTGACAATAAACCTAGTAAAGAACAACGCACCTTGCTTGTAATGCGCAAAGTACTTTCTGCCATCGTGCGCGAAACTACGCCCAACCCAGGTATGAGACACGTTCTCAGTGACGCAACCCGAGAAGATATTCGCATGTGTTTTGGCCTTATTTCAGCACGGGAACAAGAGCTGGCACAAGAATCTGGTATTACTGCCCAAGAAAGACCACGCTATCCTGATCAGCCTAAACAGTCTTCGGTAATTTCTATTGATGCACTGAAGAAAAATAAAACCCCGCCTGAAACCAACTAAGTCTATTATCATGAGAACTGAACAGGATAATGTGATTATTACTAAGATGACTATGCAATTAATGGATGACTGGGGTTTGCAAGGCAAACAAATTATCCAACTTCTTGCTTTACCGGCCAGTACCCGTACTCGACACCTAGAAAAATTCAGGAATG
>JANQKJ010000302.1 GCA_028281205.1 Gammaproteobacteria bacterium | reverse complement strand
GTTGCTGAACAAATTCGAAGAGAATTAGTAGTGTTGGTCAGAGATTCTGTTAATGACCCGCGCGTAAAAGATTTTTCAATTTCTGAAGTGGTAGTAAGTAAAGACTTATCGACTGCTAAAGTTTATTTCACTCCGTATGCACAAAATACACAAGTAAATGAACTGCAAGAAGGATTAAACAGCTGTGCCACTTACTTGCGTAAAGAACTAGGTAAGTTAATGCGCTTGAGAATAATCCCTACCTTGTCTTTCCATTATGATGACACACTTGAGCGTTCAGCGCGCTTAGATGATCTCTTGTCTAAAGAAAATTTAGATTAACTCCGTAATTCTCCTTCATTTTAAATACCCTCCATTGGCAAAGAAGAATAAATCAGGTCGTGATTTACATGGACTGCTGGTGCTAGATAAGCCTTTGGGTATGAGTTCCAATCATGCCTTGCAGCATGCTAAGCGATTATTAAACGCTAAAAAAGCTGGTCATACTGGCACTTTGGATCCACTTGCTACAGGAGTTTTAGTATTATGTTTTGGACGTGCGACAAAAATTGTCGACCACGTTATGGATACCAAGAAAACTTATTATGTAGTGGCAAAACTGGGTCAGCAAACAGATACAGGTGACCAAGAAGGGACAGTCATTGCAAGTAATGCAGTAACACAACAGCATATTGAGAAAATAACTCCAACTATTGAGTCTTTCATTGGTGATATTGAGCAAATACCACCAATGTATTCAGCGTTAAAGAAGGACGGTGTGCCTTTGTATAAACTTGCGCGTGAGGGTAAAGATGTACAACGTACTCCTCGCCAAGTGCGTATTCATGCTATCGAGGTGAACAGTCTTGGTACAGATTGTGTTGCCATGACTGTGCAATGCTCAAAAGGGACTTATATTCGTACTCTGGTAGAAGATATCGGATCTGAGTTGGGCTGTTTTGCGCATGTGTCAGAGTTGAGGCGACTATCAGTTGGCTGTTTCGGAATTGATTTCCCTATGTTTACGCTAGAACAGCTCGAGACATTGGCGGCAAGCTCTATGGCATCTCTGGAAAGAGTGTTGTTGCCAATTGAGACGGCCTTTTTAGAGCATCCAAAATACGAAATGAAAAATGCTTTGCTGCTTGCACTGGACCAGGGCGTACCGGTGAAATTTCCATGCGATATAAACAATAAATATATGCGTATTTACGATACAAATAGAGTTTTTCGTGGCTTTGGAGTCAGGAATTCGCAAGGATTTGTCAATTTTAGTAAGTTTTATATGTCTTAGAGCAATTAAAGTATTGTGCCTTGGCAGACACATGGTAGAATCGCGCTCTCTTTAGAATACCACCCAAAAAGTTTATAAAAATGGCACTAACCGCGGAAGATAAGTCGAGCATCGTAAAACAGTATCAACAGTCAGCGAATGACACAGGATCGCCTGAAGTTCAGGTGGCATTACTCTCTGCTCGCATCAATTACTTAAGTGACCATTTTAATCAGCATAAGCATGACCATCATTCTAGACACGGCCTGTTAAAGCTCGTTAATCAACGCCGTAAGTTGCTTGATTACATTAAGCGTAAGGATCAGCAGCGTTACCAGCAGCTGATTTCATCACTAGGTCTGCGTCGATAGTCATTACATGGCTCAGCAAACATTGCGTAGCCATATCTTTTTCGTTGGAAAATTATTGCTCAATAACATGCTAGATCGCATGCGGTTGTTGCATTCGCGTATTTAAAAATTAGTTGTTTAATTGTCATAGGAAATCTTGAGTGAAAAGTATAAAGAAATCATTTCAATACGGAGCGCACGAAGTCACTATTGAAACTAGCGAAATCGCACGCCAAGCAGACGGTGCAGTCTTAGTTAATATGGGAGATACAGCGGTTTTAGTTACTGCAGTGGGTGTAAGGGAAGCACGCGAAGGGCAGGACTTTTTCCCTTTGACAGTTAATTACCAAGAAAAAACATATGCCGCGGGGAAGATTCCAGGTGGTTTCTTTAAACGCGAAGGCCGGCCCTCAGAAAAAGAAACACTAACTTCTCGTTTGATTGATCGTCCTATTCGACCTTTATTCCCTAAGGGCTTTAAGAACGAAGTACAGGTTATTGCAACAGTAGTTTCGATGAATACAGAAATTGATTCTGATATTCCTGCCATGATTGGTACCTCAGCAGCATTGGCTATATCTGGGATTCCATTTGATGGCCCAATTGGGGCAGCTAAAGTGGGTTACATTAATGGCCAATACGTGTTGAATCCTACCTTCAGCCAGCTCGAGCAATCAGACCTTGAATTGGTCGTTGCTGGTACTGATAACGCAGTATTAATGGTGGAGTCTGAAGCCAACATACTGTCTGAAGATGTCATGCTTGGTGCAGTTATGTATGGACATAAAGAAATGCAGGCGGTCATCAATGCTGTTAAAGAACTTGCCGCAGAAGTAGGTAAACCACGTTGGGAATGGACGCCTGCTGAAGTTAACGAATCACTTGCGCAACAAGTGGCTTCAGCGTTTGAGCAACCGCTTAGCGATGCATACAAAATCTCAGAGAAACTTTCTCGCCAGCAAGCGGTAGGGGAGTTGCGCACTAAAGCGATAGAAGATATT
>JANQKJ010000293.1 GCA_028281205.1 Gammaproteobacteria bacterium | reverse complement strand
CGCCGACAGCACCGGTTGCACCCACTACTGCGACATCATATTTTTTACTCATTATGAATCCTTAATACATTTAATCATTCGGCTTAGGCCGACATAAGTTGTTGCAAATTCTTGACTACAGCATCTCCCATTTCTTGGGTTGAAACTGCGTTGTTACCGGAATCAGAAATATCTTGCGTGCGCATACCTTGTTGCAAAGTCATAACTACGGCCTGTTCGATTTTGTCCGCCTCCACAGCATGATTTAATGAATATCTCAACATCATTGCTACTGACAAAATTGTTGCCAATGGATTTGCTATGTTCTTACCAGCTATATCAGGCGCTGAACCATGGATGGGTTCATACATGCCTTTATTGTTCTCGTTAAGCGAGGCTGATGGCAGCATACCGATAGACCCGGTTAACATTGCTGCTGCATCAGAAAGAATGTCGCCAAATAAATTTGAAGTCACCATAACGTCAAATTGTTTTGGTGCCCGCACTAATTGCATAGCTGCGTTGTCTACATACATATGACTTAATTCAACATCGCTATACTCTTTATGTACTTCCTCAACCACTTCGCGCCATAGTAAAGACACTTCAAGCACATTTGCCTTATCCACCGAACAAAGTCTTTTATCCCGTTTCTGAGCAGCAGCAAAAGCCACATGCGCAATGCGACGGATTTCATTTTCATCGTAGATCATGGTGTTATATGCACGACGAATATTATTCTGCACTTCTTGAGCACGCGGCTGACCAAAATAAATACCCCCAGTTAACTCGCGGACAATTAATAAATCTAAATCCGAGACCAATTCTGGCTTCAGTGAAGATGCAGACGCTAATTGTGCATACAGTAATGCTGGCCGCAGATTGGCAAATAAATTTAACTCCGCACGAATGTCCAGCAACCCTTGTTCAGGGCGCAAATGACGTTCAACCCCATCGTATTGCGGACCACCCACAGCACCAAGTAGAACAGCATCACACGCTTCAGCTTGCGCTATTGTTTCTGCAGGCAAAGGAGAATGTGTTTCGTCATAAGCAGCACCACCAATTAAGCCATTTTGCAGCTCCAGTGTGACACCATGTTCACGCAAACAACCAATTACTTTAACCGCTTCATTAACTATTTCAGGCCCAATTCCGTCGCCTGGCAAAACAAGTATTTTGGGTATATTTGAATTAGTCATGGGCAAATAACCAGGGTGATGTGAGTTTTAATTTTTCTTCATAGGCGCGGATTTTGTCTTCATACTGTAGGGTGATGCCAATTTCATCCAAGCCATTTAACAGACAATGTTTTTTAAACTCATCAATCTCAAAATGACAAGTATCAATACCTTCGGCCGAAACAGTTTGAGCATTTAAATCAATTGACACAGAAAAAGTTGCATCACTTAAACTTGATTCGAACAACTGATCAATTGCTGTCTCATCTAACACAATAGGAAGCATACCGTTTTTAAAACAGTTACTAAAAAAGATATCCGCGAAGCTTGTTGAAATAACCGCACGCAAACCGTAGTCCAACATAGCCCATACAGCATGCTCACGTGATGAACCACAACCATAGTTATCACGCGCGAGCAAAATCTTTGCGTCTTTGTATAAAGGGTTATTGAGAATAAAATCGCTATTTATACGACGCTGGCTATTATCCTGATCAGGCTCACCCGGGTCTAAATAACGCCAGTCATCAAATAGATTAACACCAAAGCCGCTTTTCTTAACTGACTTCAAGTATTGCTTGGGAATAATGGCATCAGTATCGACATTAGGTCGATCCAATGGCAACAAACTGGAAGTTAATGTTGTAAATGCTTGCATAACTAAACCTGCTAACTAAAGTACTTGCGTGCGTCATCAAAATGACCCGCTATGGCAGCCGCAGCGGCCATGGCAGGGCTGACTAAATGCGTGCGCCCACCTTGTCCCTGCCGACCTTCAAAATTACGGTTAGATGTTGATGCACAGCGTTCCCCTGCTTGCAGCTGATCGTCATTCATGCCCAGACACATAGAGCAACCTGGATCACGCCATTCAAACCCGGCCGCCTTAAAAATCTCATCCAAACCTTCTTGTTCAGCTTGTCGTTTTACCAAACCGGAGCCTGGTACGATCATGCCAAGCTTAATGTTGTTGGCCAGCTTTTTACCTTTAACAACATGTGCTGCCTCACGTAGATCTTCTATGCGTGAGTTAGTACAAGAACCAATAAACACTTTATCAATCTCAATCTGCTTTATTGCCTGACCTGGTTGCAGATCCATATATGCTAACGCTTTACGCATGCCTTGAGCTTTGGTGGCATCTGTTTCTTGCTCAGGATCTGGCACTACCGCATCTACTGGCACAACCATTTCAGGTGATGTTCCCCAACTAACCTGTGGCATCAATGAGCTTGCATCCAAATCAACGCTGATATCAAAACTGGCATCATGATCTGACACAAGGTGACGCCATGATTGCACAGCTTGATCCCACATTGCTTCTCTGGGTGCATAGGGTCGACCGGCAATGTATTCAATTGTTGCATCATCAACACCAATCACTCCGGCACGTGCGCCAGCTTCAATCGACATATTACAAATCGTCATACGTGCCTCGATGGATAATTGCTGAATAGCTTCACCACAAAATTCTATAGTGTGGCCATTACCTCCGGCGGTACCGATTTTTGCTATTAAAGCAAGCACAATGTCTTTTGAATAAACACCTTTTGATAAAGACCCATATACGTTGACACGCATGGATTTAGTTTTTCGCAACAACAAACATTGTGTCGCTAACACGTGTTCCACTTCAGATGTACCAATACCAAATGCCAACGCAGCAAGCGCACCATGAGTAGAAGTATGCGAATCTCCACAAACAATAGTCATACCTGGCAAACTCGCACCTTGTTCAGGACCAATGACATGCACAATCCCTTGGCGCGGATCATTCATTTCAAATTTGTTTAGCGCGAAGTAGTTACAATTTTCATCCAATGCTTGTAGCTGTTTACGTGAAACTGGATCCTGAATAGGTTTATCCCGTCCCGTAGTCGGTACATTGTGATCAGGTACTGCAAGGATTGATGCCTTACGCCATGGCGTGCGACCGGCCATGCGCAAGCTCTCAAATGCTTGCGGCGAAGTAACTTCATGCACTAAGTGCCTATCTATGTAGATAAGGCTAGTGCCATCATCTTGCGTATGAACGACATGTGCATTCCATAATTTGTCGTAGAGTGATTGTCCTGTCATTAAAATCGTTTCTTTTTTAAGTTTAATAAAATCCATTGCAACCGAATTAATTCATTCGATTTTAGCGCATTAAAATTTAGGTTTACTTGCTTGCTGGAATATCAGGAAAATCTGTCTTCACATTGGCATTTTGCGCCCGGTGCCGCAAGGCATGGTCAGCAAGCACAATTGCCAGCATCGCTTCAGCAATAGGTACGGCTCGAATACCCACGCACGGGTCGTGGCGGCCAGTAGTGACAACTTCTGCAGATTGACCGGTTTCATCAACAGACTTACCAGGCACACGAATACTTGAAGTCGGCTTTAAAGCAATCGAAGCTACTATGTCTTGACCCGAGCTAATACCACCAAGAGTGCCACC
>JANQKJ010000248.1 GCA_028281205.1 Gammaproteobacteria bacterium | reverse complement strand
TAGTGAGATCGATGCGTAATTCAGCAACACTCTTTTCATTATCTTCAAAAGGTAAATCAATACCTGCTGCACCGACCTCATAAAATGCCCACGCAACCGACACTGCCGCCAGGATAGATACAAGGATTTGTATCCTTTTCAAACCTGGATGGTAGGCGCTCATTGAGATCTTTTCTAAATGAGGGACATTGATTTTTACTTTCTTCATAACAGCTTCTATACAGGCTTAGGGTAATAATCCTGTTGCTTCAATACCCATGCCTTCAGGCAAGTCATACATCAGATTCATATTATGTATGGCTTGTCCAGCGGCACCTTTAACTAAATTATCGATCACTGATAGCACCACAATTTGTTGTTTAGATACACGGTTCACCGATATCACACATTGATTAGTCCCGCGTACCGCACGTGTTTCAGGATGCATACCTGAATCCAATATCGTGACAAATAGTTCACCATTGTAACGCTCACGGTACAACTCGGTTAGATCTTCTGTCTGATTAGTAGCAAATGCATACAGTGTGGCATGAATTCCGCGATTCATAGGTAACAAATGCGGAACAAAGGTAACTTGCGCCGGTTCAGCGGAACACACGCTGTTAAGTATGGCACTGATTTCAGGTTGATGGCGATGACCGGAAACGCCATAGGCTTTAAAGTTTTCACTTACTTCAGCATGCAAGGTTGCCACATTGGCGGCACGTCCCGCACCGCTGACACCAGACTTGGTATCTGCGATGAGGCACGTAGGATCAACCAACTGTTTTTCAAGCAAGGGCAATAATCCAAGGATGACCGAAGTAGGATAACAACCTGGATTGGCCACTAAACGTGCCTGTTTAATTGCCTCACGATTTAATTCCGGTAAACCATATACAGCTTCGGCAACTAAATTCGGGCACGCGTGTGTTTGGGCATACCATTTTTCCCAAGTGGCAATATCTTTAATACGAAAATCAGCCGCTAAATCAATCACACGTACACCAGCATTAAGTAACTCAGGTGTCATTTTCATTGCAGTACCATTAGGTGTTGCAAAAAACACCAGATCGCACTGAGTTAAAACATCTAAACTAGGCTCTTGAAATATTAAGTGTGATAAAGCGAAAAAATTTGGCACTAACGCTGATAGCGGGCGTCCGGCTTCACTACGCGATGTAATAGCGCTTATTTCAGCTTCAGGATGTGCATAAAGTAATCGAACAAGCTCGATGCCTGTGTAACCTGTTGCACCAACTATTCCAACTTTAATCATTTACTCAATTCCAAACATTTATTTTTTTGATCTGCTCCGCAGCCAGTAACTTTGGATTCGCAAATCAAACTAGCGTGGCATAATACACCGATGAAGCCCAAGGTGCCGCTAAGTCACAGAATAATCGACAGTTTGGACGAATTTCGTCTACAAACTGCCAAACCTGATGCGTTAATTCAACTGTCCTTATTAGCACTATTGGTTGGTTTGCTAACAGGCGGCACTATTGTTGCGTTTATCCTGCTAATAGACAGCGCATTACAGTTCTGGTTGCCTGATAACTCAACAGAAAATTTTGAAGGCTTATCACTCACTTCAAGATTCCTGGCTCCGGTAATGGGCGCAGTGCTCATGGGCCTTTTGTTTAAAGCAATTGCCAAACCAGATCACTCCGTAGGTGTAGTCAATGTGATTGAACGCCTTCGCTACCATGAAGGTTATCTACGCTTACGCGGTTTTATCATGCAATTCATTGGCGCCACAATTGCACTGATTAGTGGACATTCCATGGGACGAGAAGGCCCCTCAATTCACCTGGGTGCTTTTGTTGGTAGTTATTTAGCGCAGTCAATTGGCTTACCTAATAATGCTATCCGCACATTAGTTGCTTGTGGCGCGGCAGCTGGAATATCTGCGGTATTCAATACTCCTTTAGCTGGTGTTATTTTTGCCATGGAAGTGATTATTCTTGAATATACATTTTCAAGTTTTATTCCTATTATTATTTCTGCTGTCGCAGCCACAGGTGTTTCACGCAGTTTATTAGGCGACGATCTTATATTCGTGACTGGTGTTATACCTTCAATGTCGATAACAGAAATTCCGTTTGTTATTTTGTTGGGGGTTTTAGTGGGTTTAGCTTCGACTATTTTTACCAGCATGATTCGTATCACCACCAAACATACGCAATCATTAGATTTAACGGTGCGTTTTGTCCTCGCCGGTGTAGCAACTGGATTAATTGCGCTATTTGTACCCCAAGTCATGGGCTTGGGGTATGACACACTTAATTCTGCCTTGTTGGGCGAGCTATCGATGTCGCTATTATTTATTATTTTTGTTGCCAAACTTGTAGCGACTGCGATCGCTGTAGGTTGCAGCATTCCTGCCGGGCTAATCGGCCCAAACCTTGTAATAGGTGCCGTGGGTGGCGCCTTTTTGGCAGTGTTTTTACACCAAGCACTAGGCATTCCTATTGAGAACACCACTCTGTATGCATTAATTGGTATGAGCGCTATGATGGGAGCATGCCTGCAAGCACCCCTAGCCGCTCTCACAGCAGTGTTTGAAATCACAGCTAATCATGCTGTCATCTGGCCCAGTATGCTCGCAATAGTAGTTGCGCAGTTAATTAGCCGCCAACTTTTTAAGCAACCTCCGGTGTTTGACTTATTGTTACAAATACGCGGGTTAGATTTTCGCGAAAACCCTATTAATCAGTCTCTGCAACGCACTGGGATTGCAAAAGTCATGAACCGAGACTTTCATCTGTTGCCACAAATAACCACACTAAATGATATTCGCATGGCTATCGAAAACAATCCTCAGTGGATTTGCGTACTACAAGATAAGCAACCTATTACATTGTTACGTGGCGTCGACTTAATTCAATACCTAGAAAATCAATCTGTCGAGTCATCACAAGAATCGATTGACCTATTATTAATTGCTGCCAAACGACTCCAGGTCGAAACTATTGATTTACGTGCAACACTGGCCAAGACTAGAGAAAAATTTAATCACAGCAACACTGAAGCATTATGTGTCACACACTGGAATACTAATGCTGCGCGTTATATCTATGGCGTAGTGACACGCGATCAATTTGAAGAACTTTATTTAAGGTAATCAAACAACTTATATCGTCAGCCTATTCAGCATAATTTATAAACCCCAAGGAAACACAATTATGAGTCCGGAATGGTTTCTATATATAAAAGCTTTCCATATTATTTTTATGGTGACATGGTTTGCAGGCCTTTTTTATTTACCGCGTTTATTTGTCTACCACGCCATGTGTGAAGATGAAATTAGTCACGAACGTTTTAAAATAATGGAGAGAAAATTATTTTTTGGCATTATGACGCCCGGCGCAGCCATTACTATTGCTTTGGGGTTATGGATGTTAGTACCGAACTGGAATGCGTACATGGCCGCCGGTTATTGGATGCATTTCAAGCTAGGCCTAGTCTGGTTGTTAATTTTTTATCATATATGGTGTGGCTTACTAGTGAATACTTTCAAGCATAATCGCAATACTAAATCTCATGTATGGTTTAGGTGGTTTAATGAAGCACCTGTACTCGCCTTGATTGCTATTATTATTTTAATAATCGTAAAACCCATTTAAGCGAGAATCGCAAATGAGATTCTTAAACCTCTTCACTAATATTGTTCCTTGATTGTTAGAATCGAATGAGAGTCACTACGTGACTATAAATTTACGTGTAATAGCTACACGCAAATCTGGTTTAACGAAGCATCTGTGCTTGTTTTAATTTCAACTATCATTTTAGTGATTGTCAGGCCGTTTTAAATCCAGCAAATTTAAGTAGCAATAAGTGAAGCAGCCAAATAAATAAACTAAGCAATAGCAACATTGCACTGATAGGTGCAAACAGATTAGGTGCTTGCATCAAAGTACTCATGAGAGATTCCTCATAATAAAAAAACCACTGGTGTTCACTAGGAAAAATAACAGTATGCAGCCAGTAGAAAAATTTCTTTGCGCCTGCGAATAAAATTATCACAACAGATATACTAATAACTACTAGCATACTTATGCTGAGACGTTTAATGGTCGGCATGCGCACCCTAAAAAATATAATGCTCGACAACACCAATAAGCAAAATATTAAAATCACTAGTGCAAACCAGTCCAATATATCAACTAGGTTGGCTACATCCTGCAAATGGGTAACTTCACTGTCAGTCAATAAAATACCGAGTTCGTCACCACTCGGATTATAAAAAGTAATTTGTTCTAAGCCATGCCCATGGTTTTGTATGCTAGTTACAATTTCCGAAAATAAGCGATGATGTTCTTGTGTATTGGTAACAATAAATTCTTGTTTGTATAAATGCCTGGGCATGGTTTGCGTAACTGTCTGGTCTATCTCCAGTAACGAATACCAAACTGGATACAAAAAATTAACCTGGGCAGAAAGCTGCCAAGCCAACCAAAGACTTAATAATAATGAACCTGCTGAATAGGCTGTCCACAGAACATATGACCGCAGCATTTTTATGGTATTTCGTCTAGATTCAACCATTTGGTACTATTTTGGTGCATTTTTATGTGTCACTTTACGCTCAATATGAGTGCTACCGAACTATCCCTTTAGAGATGATGTTGACAATCATTCTCATTTGCATTACCTTTAAACCATGTTCGTATGTATCTGCAAACAAGTTACTGACAGCGAGATTAAAGAAGCGATAAGCAATGGCGCTTCATCCTTCGCTGATGTGCAGTCAAAGTTAGGTGTTGCTACTCAATGCGGTGAATGCAAAAACCACGCAAGACAATGCATACGCCAGTCCCGCAATCAATGCGAAAAAAGTATAGTCGTAAAAGAACAGACCCACACAGAAATTCTTGTTAGCGTAGCCTAAACACTCGCTTCAAACCCTACCATTAAATTTTGTGCAAATGATAATCAATCGTTACTACGATTGCATTTCCAATTGCGAATCAATAGTTTAGTAAATTATAGTTTATAATACTTATTTGCCACTTCTTACTTTACAAGGACGATAATAATGAAAGGTGACGCTAAAGTTATCGAATTTCTTAATACTGTTTTAAAAAATGAGCTAACTGCTATCAACCAATATTTTTTGCATGCGCGTATGTATAAAAATTGGGGACTAATGAAGTTAAACGATCATGAATACCATGAATCGATTGACGAAATGAAACATGCTGACATGCTTATCGAGCGCATTTTATTTCTAGAAGGATTACCCAATTTACAACAACTTGGGAAACTTCTTATTGGTGAGTCACCAGAAGAAATGCTCAAATGTGATTTACAATTAGAAATGGAAGCTATCCCTGACTTAAGGGAGGCGATAGCTTATTGTGAAAGCGTCAACGACTATGTTTCGCGCGAAATACTTGAAAGCATTCTTGAAAGTGAAGAGGAGCATGTGGACTGGCTGGAAGAGCAATTCGACAGAATCAAACATGCTGGCATTCAAAATTACTTGCAAGAAATGATGCTTAAGGATAGCTCTGACTAAGCTTGCTATAAAGAGTTAATAAATTTAAGCAAACTCTGCCGCTTTTCATGGGGCAAATTTGTATACGCATCTCTAGCAAAAAGTGCTTCTCCTTGATGCCATAAAATGGCTTCTTCAACATTACGGGCACGCCCATCGTGTAATAGTTTGGTGTGCCCATTAACTGTTTCAAGCAACCCTATACCCCACAAAGGTGGCGTTCGCCACTCCGTACCCGTTGCTAAAAACTCGCGGCTATGATCGGCTAAGCCCTCACCCATATCATGTAATAATAAATCTGTGTAAGGATGAATTTCTTGCCTACTGAGTTCAGGAAAGTTTTTATCAATCCCGGTTATTATTGATTCTCGGTGACACTGATTGCAACCAATGTCACGGAAATACTGCTCTCCCATCATCACTTGTTGATTATTAATATCTCTTCGCGCTGGTACAGCTAGAGTCTTGGAATAAAAAGTAACAAAATCAAGAAACTCGTCATCAAGTTCAGGATTACCTCCTGATGGTGCAGAAAGACATTCCTTTTGTGCTTTTGTACATAATTGCTCAGGGAAAATTTTTGAAGTGATACCAATATCGCCAGAAAAAGCCGATGCAACTTGTTGTTTTACATTGGGCATAGCAGCCTTCCAACCAAATCGGCCTACTACCGTTTTTTGTTGGAGCTCATCCCACACCATATTTAATTTGCCTGAAACACCTGTGTCACTTTGGTATTGACTCTCTGAGATACTTTTCAAAGTTGACTCTGGGATAGCCTCTAACAGTCCTAGCCCAATCATGGCAGGCGCTGCTCGTGCTGATAAAACTGTTTCTTCGTGTAACTCACCGTATGCGAGCTGACTAAGAATAACTTGTGGTTTTCTCAACTGTACCGATGTTCCATCAGGAAACTTAAATTCAGTCTCACTCCATTCCAGTGCCACTTTAGCCTCAGCCGCTACACCAGGAATTGCCCGGGGTTGTATTTGACCACCGTAAGTAGGCTCAGGAATTAAACCGTGTTTTATAAATTGAGAATTATCTCTGTCGCTGTTATTGGAATTAACACTTAACCTAACTAATAAAGCCACCTTTGGTTTATTGCCAACATATGGTTCACCTCTGCCATCTTTCACATGACAAGATTGGCAGGTATTGGTATTAAATAGCGGCCCAAGACCATCTCTTGCTGTAGTTGAAGAAGGTGCAATGACCCAGGGGTTTCTGAAAAATGCATTACCAATAAAAAAACCATCGCGTCTTGAATATGGCAAATTATTTGCCGGTTTCGAATACGCATTAACACTTTCATTGAACACGGTCGTGCCACCCCCTGAGTACGGGGGTTTAGCTAACGCGATCGAACAATAGAAATATAAAAAGAAGGCTAGATATTTAGACAATATTAATACTCTTGCGCTATTAACTATTAGCTACGACTATTTCTGCAACTTTTTCTATTGTCACTGTTTGGATTCTTAATTGATCAATTAATTTTTCTAAGCGCATTTTCCCTTGCTTATTCCCCTTGAGAATCTGTTGATCGAAAGGCTCGCCACTTCTAGCAAATTGTGAAATTTCATTTGCAGTCATCACACTAGACTCCAGCTGACCAATCAATGCCTGGTTTAACTCAGAATTGATATTTTCCACAAGATCGCTTAAGGATGGTCCAACAATTAGTGTCCCTTGTATGGTCTCATATTGACCCAAGTAAATATTTTTTATTGCAATGGTGTTACTGAGTATAGCCATATCCGTCGTATCACTGAAGCACGATTGCTCATCCTCCTGGGAGTTCGCAATTAAAGCCACACGGATACGCTCCGCGGCTAACTCGCCAAAACTTAAACCACCAATACCTAGTAAAATTCTGTTTACTTGTTCATTTTCTGGAAGTTGTGTAAACACTTTCGCATAACTTCCGGTTTGAGGGTGCCATTGCTCGAGCATTTGATCGAGGTCTTGCAGTAGCAATGTGGATGTTACTTTAAGGTAATGCGCCCGCCGTTCACAGGGTGCATTAGTACATGCCTCACCTTGTAAGTAATCTGTATATGAACGAGTTCCTGCTGCTGTTTTATCGACATTCAAATCTTGCCCCCAAAGCAAAAACTCTATAGCGTGGTAACCAGACGCCACGTTAGCTTCGGAGCCCGCTTTTTCATGCATGCTTTCTACTAATTCAGTATTAATAGCAATATTACTAGCAATGATATTTTCGTTAGCATGCGGATTGCCGTCTTCATATTGATAATCAGCATGCACATAATCCAATAATCCTTCATCCATCGGCCAAGCATTTACCTTGCCTTCCCAATCATCGACATTAGGATTACCAAATCGAAATACTTCTGTTTGTGAATAAGCGGTATGGGCGGCGATCCATGCTGATTTGGCTTGCTTATGTGTTGTGGCATTTGGATGCTCGATAAATTCATTAACTGCCCTGTCTAGTCTTATGGCAGTTTCACGCGCATCGTCAAACATACTATGAGCTAACTTTACATAATGATGACCTACATCCTTGGCCGTAGTAGTTGTCGCGATAGACGTTGTACTTGCGAATAATGCGCAAGCAAACATCAGACAAATACGTCTTGTATTTCTGATCATGATTTAAATCCTATAAATTAAATGCATACATCATGTATGCATCTGTCACCCGTTGTTGGAACCATTAATTAACATTTTAACTGTGAATTTAACACAGCTCTCTATTGAATAAAGATATAAATATTAATAAGAATGAGTTGCGTTTGCATTAATATTATTATATGCTTTCGCCGAATTATTTCTAGACAAAAAATAATTTAATTCAATTTTTTCAGTAACTTAGGGAGTATATATATGAAAATCAAGCAATTTTCATTAGGATTACTCGTGGCTGTGACAATATTTTTCACCAGCAATGGATTTGCAAATGAAAAAATCATGGTCGACAAAGAAGAATACGAACAGCTCAAAGCCGCTGTTAAATTCTTGATGTCAGAGCGAGAAGAAAATCAGAAAGCTGTAGAAGATGCTAGAAAAGCTGCCGAAGAGGCTGCCGCATCAGCACAAGTCGCTAGCGAAACAGCAGAAGAAGCAACAGAAGTTGCAGAAGCTGCCGCTGAAGCCATAGACGACCAAGCAGGTATTAATCGCTGGTTCGAGAAAACACAAATTGGTGGCTATGCTGAAGTGCTTTACAATAATGGTACACAAAACAGTGACAACAGTGACAACATCAGCAACGAGCTTGACGTACAAAGATTCATTTTTTACATCGGCCATCAATTCACTGAAAATTTAAGATTTTTCTCAGAGACAGAAATTGAGCATACCCGCGCAGGCAGAAGTGATGACGACCCTGGTGCGCTTGAGTTAGAGCAAGCCTATGTGGAGTGGGACTATGCACAAAATCATAGTGCACTTGCCGGTTTGCACCTCGTGCCTTTAGGTATTATCAACGAAACTCATGAGCCAGAAACATTTTATGGTGTTGAACGACCACGTGTTGAATCACGCATTATCCCCACGACTTATCGTGTAATTGGTGTCAAAGGCCATGGTCAGTTTGCTGATGGATTCAGCTATGACCTCGGCATCCATGAAGGATTGCAATTTGATGATGGCGATCTGGATATTCGTGATGCTCGCCAAAGTGGAGCGCGCGCTAACGCTGATTCACTTGCAGGCACTGGGCGCATCAAATACACAGGCATACCTGGCCTAGAATTAGCCGCAGGTGTGCAATATCAATCTGACATGGTCCAAGATGAAACGTCAAATAGCAATTTAAGACGTGACAACATCGAAGCAGATGGATCCGTAGACGGTATATTATCTACTGCTCACGTGATCTATGAAAATGGTCCTTTCGGCTTTCGCGCACTCTACTCACGTTGGGACATTGACGACGCTGTTGAAGATTTAGATGATGGCGACGGTCGCGATGAAATGGAAGGTTGGTATGTCGAGCCCTCATGGCGGGTCACTGACAAATTAGGCATATTTGCTCGTTACGAGTTTATTGATGAGCGTGCTGGCAGTAACGATGGTGAAGCTGAAGACTCCGAAGAAAATCGTTACCTATTAGGGCTAAACTACTGGCTACATCCGAATGTGGTATTAAAAGCGGATGTTCAGTTTGAAGACGACGAAGATCGCGATAGCGACAATGATCTTGATGGATTCAACCTCGGCGTTGGTTGGAGCTTCTAAGCAATTAAGCAATCATTAAACTCATACATTCTTTCAATGTACAAAAGCAAAATTAAACTTACATTTTTTGTTTCTCTGATCGCACTGGCCATTTTAAATTTGGTCAGTGCGAAAGGAGTTTATCTTGAACCCGAAGTTTTCTTGTCAGATATCTTCAATCATGCAGCTCCTGAACCATCACGCTTACTACTTAAGGGAGACTTAAAAAAAGACATTAAAAAAATCCTCGGACATCGTTACAAATCAATTCGCGTCCCCTACTGGCAAAAAGATGGACGCACGGTTTGGATTCTTGAAGAGATCGGTAAAGAACTACCGATTACAGCAGCCTTTGCGGTGTCTGACAACAAGATTGAAGAGTTTAAAGTTCTGATCTTTCGTGAAAGTCGAGGCTGGGAAATACGCCATGATTTTTTCACCCAACAATTCTATGGCGCACATCTGCTACCCAAACAAAAGCTAAGCCACCACATTGACAACATTACTGGTGCGACTATGTCTGTTGATGCCATGAAAAAATTATCTCGTATGGCGCTCTATCTGCATGAGCATGTCATCGCCGAAAATCAGTAGCCCACCCGCATCCAAAAGCGATATAGAAATTCGCTTTAACACTATTAAACTGCTCTGCTATGCAGTTAAATCTAGGCCGAACTAAAAATAATAACTAACTATGGCAAAGTTACATGTATGGCACCGATATATTGGCGTTGTAATATCGATACTCGTCATCATACTATCTGTGACTGGATTACTATTGAATTTTAGCGACTCACTTAAGCTCAATCGCTCTTACATCAGCACTGCATGGCTACTCAAGCACTACAATATTGGTGACTTCTCAGTTACCTCGTTTAGCACGGATGATCATATAATTTCGCAAGCCAGCGAGTTCATTTATCTCGACGGCAAATATATTTTTAATCTATCAGAAAATATCGTCGGCGCAGTAAACCTAAAATCAGATTTGTTACTTGCCACCGAATCAAGCCTGTTGTTGATCGACAACCAAGGGCAACTGATAGATGAAATTGGTAGTTACTCAGGGCTACCAGAAAAGCCTCTAGGCATTTCTATTACTCAAGGTGGACTTCCAGTAATTCGCGGCGTAAATACTTACTGGAAAGGCAGCGAAGGACTATCGGCTTGGCAGCCGTTACAAGGCCCTCACCCTAAATGGGTTGCAGCTATTACTACACCTGATGAGATTAACAGTTCCGTACAAGAACATGCACGAAGTAATGAAATTAATTATGAGCGTGTGCTACTCGACTTACATAGCGGGAGATTACTCGGAAAGTGGGGACAAAATATTATGTCCATTGCATCTGCGTTGCTGTTAATCTTAGCTGCAACAGGCATAATCATCTGGT
>JANQKJ010000227.1 GCA_028281205.1 Gammaproteobacteria bacterium | reverse complement strand
GTGATCGGTGTAATTTTTGTCGCTGTCGCGCATTTTTTGAACTGGCGATCGCCACAAAAATTAGCAGGCTGTGCCGAGTTAGAATGTGCATGTATACCTGATTTGGAGAGCAAGGCGCGATATGAATTTAAATAGACAAGTGCAATATATTAAAGATTCTTTTTTAGTATCTTCAACATCTCTGATTTTACTGGCATTACTACAAGCTAATTCCATCGCTTATGCTGCAGGTAAGGAAAATAAACATCAGCACGGTGCCCATGTGCACGGTGAGGCAGTTTTAAACTTAGTAGTAGAGGCAAAAACTGTTGTGGTGGAGTTGCAGACACCGGCTGTTAATATATTAGGTTTTGAGCACGAACCTTCCACGGCTGAGCAACGCAAAGTAGTTGAAAAAGCTGTGCAATTGCTAAAAAAGTATTCAAACGTTTTTCAGCTCAATGCAGGGGACTGCCGTCAAGCTTCTTTGGAAATGGAAGCGCCGTTTACAGATGTCGATGAACATCACGCGGATAAAGAGCATACCCATGAGCATGATCACGCTCATCATGATCATGATTCAAAGCATAAAGAATCTGAGGACGACCACGAGGATCACGAAAGCCATAGCGAATTTCATGTGGTTTACCAACTTGTTTGCAGCAAACCTCAGGCTATTTCTGCGATTGAAATGACAGTTTTCAAAAATTTCCCGGGTTTCGAAACTGTACGCGTTCAATGGGTCGGTGCAAGTGGCCAGGGCATGAGTAAAGTATCAAAGGATCGAGCAGAAGTTGCATTAATCCAGTAATGCATGCTCCTGTTATTAGTCTTGATCGTGTGCGTTTCCGCTGGCCGGATACAACTAACGACGTAATCAATATTGAATCATTCAGTGTTAGCAAATATGAAAAGCTGTTTATTAATGGCCCCAGCGGCTGTGGTAAAAGCACTTTATTGAATTTAATCGCGGGAGTATTTGAACCAACCGTCGGTGATATTCGTATTCTAGATAAATCAATTACGCAATTTAGCCAGGCAAAACGCGATGCTTTTCGAGCCGACCACATCGGCTTTGTTTTTCAGCAATTCAATTTACTCCCTTATCTTTCTTTAATTGATAATGTCATTTTGCCCTGCCACTTTTCAAAGTCGCGTAAAAAACAGACTTTATCGGATTGCAGGTCCTTGCAGGAAGCAGCATATGAGCTTTTGTCAAAACTGGGAATTGTTAAAGGTGATCTAGACAAAAACAGTGTATTGCAACTGAGTGTCGGTCAGCAACAACGCGTAGCGGTGGCGCGCGCACTAGTGGGTTCACCACAGATTGTGGTCGCGGATGAGCCAACTTCAGCTTTAGACGAAGATGCGCAAACGGATTTTTTGCAGTTGCTATTTGAGTTATGCGACAAGAGCGGCTGCACTTTATTGTTTGTCAGTCACAATCGTCAACTGGAAACCATGTTTGATCGAGTCGTAAGCTTGCCTGAACTAAATCAGACAACAGCTAAGGTCTGATATGAAGGTATTATTGTCCTTATCAATCAAAAGCCTGTGGAATCGTCGATTTAGTGTTGCGCTAACGGTATTTTCGATCAGTATCAGCGTTTTGCTGTTATTAGGGGTTGAAGAAATCCGTACGCAGACTCGCGATAGTTTTACCCAAACAATTTCCGGGACAGATTTGATCGTTGGCGCGCGTAGCGGGCCAGTGCAACTTTTATTGTATTCTGTGTTTCATATTGGTGATGCAACCAACAATATCTCCTGGTCAAGTTATCAAGAGATTAACAGGCATCCGTCGGTAGCATGGTCAGTTCCCATCTCATTGGGCGATTCACATCGCGGCTTTCGGGTAATGGGCACCAGTAGCGATTACTTTCACCATTATCGTTACGCGCGTGAAGGACGCCTGGCATTTCAAGCAGGCAAACCCTTTGCGGATTTGTACGATGCTGTCATAGGCGTAGAAGTTGCCGATGCTTTGAGCTATAAGCTGAATGAAAAAATTATTCTCGCGCATGGTCTGGGTCAGGTTAGTTTTGCCAAACATGAGGACAAGCCATTTCGTGTAGTGGGAATTTTGGTCAGAACCGGTACACCCGTTGATAAAACAGTATTGATTAGCCTGGAAGGAATAGAAGCCATTCATATTGATTGGCAGCAAGGCACAATGCCGCAACCGGGTCAGCAGGTGAGTGCCGATCAGGCGCGTAATATGCAACTGCAACCTAAAGCGATTACTGCATTTATGCTTGGTTTAAAATCTAAGATTGCAACATTTCAATTACAACGTTCAATCAATGAGTACGCAGCAGAACCTTTATCAGCCATCTTACCTGGAGTTGCATTGCAACAACTGTGGAGTATGTTAATTACGGTAGAGACTGCTTTATTAGTCATCTCGGCCTGTGTTGCCTTAGCCGGGTTATTGGGGCTGACAAGTGCTTTATTAACCTCGTTAAATGAACGGCGCCGAGAAATGGCCATTTTGCGTTCGGTTGGGAGTCGCCCCTGGCATATTTTTAGTTTGTTGGTCGCCGAATCAGGTATTATTGCTTTGGCTGGTTGCTGCTTTGGTATTTTATGGTTGTACATAGGCATTATTTTTCTCTCGCCAGTATTACAAAGCGCATGGGGTATGTCACTGACAATCACAATGCCCGATTCATTTGAATGCATAGTGGTGGCAGTAATTGTTGCCTCGTCTGTGCTTATCTCTACAATCCCAGCATGGCTTGCATATAGACAAGCATTGAATGATGGTATGATGCCAAGGTTATAGCAACATTAAACGGCTGAAGTAGAAATTAAATAACTATTCTCAATAGGTTATCTAGCATGAGTCAAAAAGAAATTACATTACTATTCGATAAATGGAATCACGCACTACAGACGGGAGAACCCAAAAAAGTAGCTGCTTTGTATGAAAATAACGCGATCCTGCTTCCAACGGTGTCCAATCAAGTTCGACACAATCATGCAGAAATTGAAGACTATTTTGTTCATTTTCTTGCCAAGGGCCCCGTAGGAGAAATCGATGAAGCAAATGTACGCATCTTTGGTGAGCTTGCCATTAACTCAGGTATCTATACCTTCACTTTTAAAGATGGTGGCGTCGTGCAAGCACGGTTCACTTTTGTATATCGCTGGAATGGTGAGAACTGGATGATTGTAGAGCATCATTCTTCTCAAATGCCGGAATGAGTAAGATAAAGTGAATTCCGGCGCAGATAAAATTTCCGCTATTCCTACCAACGTGGTCACCGGTTTTTTAGGTGTTGGAAAAACCTCAGCCATTTTGCATTTGCTTCAAACAAAACCTGCCAACGAACGTTGGGCAGTGCTGGTGAATGAATTTGGTGAGATTGGCGTGGATGGAAGTTTGTTTGCAGGACAGCATAGTGAAGAGCAGGGTGTATTTATTCGTGAAGTGCCCGGTGGCTGTATGTGTTGCGTAGCAGGGTTACCTATGCAAGTTGCCTTGAATCAATTACTCATGCACGCTAAGCCTGATCGTTTATTAATTGAGCCAACGGGCCTTGGACACCCAAAAGAAGTATTACAGGCACTTACTGCGGAGCACTACCAGGGCATACTTGATATACAGAAAATTCTGACATTAGTTGATGCTCGTAAGCTGGCAGATAAACGTTATACAGAACACGAAACATTCAATCAGCAAATTGAGATTGCGGATATTGTTGTCGGCAATAAACAGGATTTATATCAGGGTGACGACAAATCCCAACTTGAGGCATATGTGAAACAAAAAGGCTCTGCTGTAGCAGAGTTGATATTTACGCAACATGGTGAGTTAGAGCCTGTGCATTTAACAGGCGAGACTTTTGCT
>JANQKJ010000172.1 GCA_028281205.1 Gammaproteobacteria bacterium | reverse complement strand
TAGATCAGGCACTTTCAGCATAAAGAAGAGTATTTATTATCAACTGGCAAGTTTTTTGTTGATAGCACTTGGTTTTTCATCAATTAAACAGTACTGATTTCTACCGTTATTCTTGGATTGGTATGTAGCTTGGTCCGCGCACTTAACTAGCTCATACCAGTCTTGTATCTCGCTATTATTACCATCATATACATATGCTCCTGCTGATACAGTGATATGTACAATCTTATCCTTGTCCAGTTTTAAGGCTGTATTGCGGAACGCATTAATAATACGATTACAGGTGATATCAACACCTTCTTGGCTTGTGCCAGGTAAAATTATTGTAAATTCTTCACCACCATATCGAGAAACAATATCTGAGTCACGTGTGCATTTTATTAATACACGTGCGACTTGACGTAATACATCGTCACCCGCATCATGGCCTAGCGTGTCGTTAACTTGTTTAAAGAAGTCAATATCAATAAATATTAAGCCAAGCGGCCACTGATATTTATTAGCATTTTTAAATTCAATTTCGATTGCTTCATCGAAGTGGCCGCGGTTAAATAGTCCTGTGAGACTGTCTCTTCGATTCAGCTCTTCTAGTTCAGCAGTCTTTGATTCAAGTTGTTTTGCTGCTTCTTGCAAGCATTCCGTTTCTTTAATTTTATTTAAGTTTCTTAATATAAGTACTTCTTTTGCCTGTTCGCAAATAAATTCGAGCATGCGCGGGTTATCAAACTTAATATCAAACATTTGTGCTAGATCAGTATAGTTTTCTGAAGCTGATTCAATAATGTTATGAAAATTTTCATGGCCTAGGCTAACTATCTTTTTTGCGTTATCAATGTTGCTAGTAATTAGTGCACCTACATCTTCTTCATTTGAAGTAAAAATATCAGCCAATAAACTAGAGCATGCAACGGCTTTTGAAAGGTTTGTTTGGTATTTCCCAGCATTAGTCGCATTATGATGACTTAGCTGTATCGGTTCTAACAAATGTTTTGGCAAACGCCATTCTTCTAATAGCCATGAGCCAACAGCGCTATGATCCGTATTGATCTCATTTAGTTCTAGCTGGTAAATATCTTTATGTCTAAATTGTTTTTGATGCAAGGCTTTGTATAAATCAGGCATGGCTTTATCGAGTGCCAGCATACCGATGTCTTGTAGTAATCCGGCCAGGAATGCACAGTCCCTTGAGACTTCACCTAAATGCTGAACAATATTCTGGCATAAAATTGCTGAAGCAAGAGAACGTTTCCAATAAAGGTTGTAGTTTAGGCCGGAAGTTTGATTTTTAACACTATCGCTAACCAGAGAAAAACTTAGCGCGATATTAAGTGTGCCATCAAGTCCAAATAATGTGATGGCTTGACGCAAATTTTCAATTTTTCTTTGTTTTGTATAAAGAGGTGAGTTAGCCATGCGCAATAATTTTGCGCTCAATGCTGGGTCTATACTCACCACGTCTGCAACATCACTCAAGCCTGCGGTTTCACTTGAACTCAGCTCAATAATTCGAGAAGCAATAGCTGGAGGGCTGGGTAGGTTTGTGCATGTTTTTAACATGCGCAAAAGACTGTCACTGAGCTGTTTCATAGGTATCTAATAAAGCAAATATTTATTACTACTAGATATCGACAGGAATTGGGCAGTCTTTAGGTATCAAAAGGTCATTATGTCGGTAAATTGTCACCGATTTTTGCAGGGTTTTGGTGGGCCCGGTAGGACTCGAACCTACGACAAAAGGATTATGAGTCCTCTGCTCTAACCAACTGAGCTACGGGCCCGGATATGGGAATTTTAGTGAATGCCTAATTATTACTTGAACTTAGAATTATTCAAGCTCGAGGAAACTACGAAGTTGCTCAGAACGAGTTGGGTGACGTAGTTTACGCAGTGCTTTGGCTTCAATTTGACGAATTCGTTCACGAGTAACATCGAATTGTTTACCTACCTCTTCCAGCGTATGGTCTGTGTTCATATCAATACCAAAACGCATACGTAACACTTTGGCTTCACGTGGTGTTAGTGATGCAAGTATTTCACGCGTAGCCTCACTTAAGCCAACGCCTGCAGCGGCTTCAACTGGAGACTCGATATTAGCATCTTCGATAAAATCACCGAGGTGAGAATCCTCATCATCACCAATAGGCGTTTCCATAGAAATTGGCTCTTTAGCAATTTTTAATACTTTGCGGACTTTGTCTTCTGGCATCTCCATGCGTTCTGACAATTCCTCAGGAGTTGCTTCTCTTCCCATCTCTTGCAACATTTGTCTGGAGATGCGATTGAGTTTGTTGATTGTTTCGATCATATGTACAGGGATACGAATAGTTCGTGCCTGGTCAGCAATAGAGCGAGTTATTGCTTGACGTATCCACCATGTTGCATAAGTTGAGAATTTATAACCGCGTCGATACTCGAATTTATCAACAGCTTTCATCAACCCAATATTGCCTTCTTGAATAAGATCTAAAAACTGTAGTCCACGATTGGTATATTTCTTTGCGATGGATATAACTAAACGCAAGTTAGCCTCAACCATTTCTTTCTTAGCTCTTCTCGCTTTGGCTTCACCAATCGACATGCGACGGTTAATTTCTTTTATTTCAGCAATGGTTAATTTAGCCGCCTCCTGGATCATAGCCAGTTTTTGTTGTTCTTTGATAGTTTCTTCTTGCACTTCAGTTAAAGATTCAGAAAATTTAGCTTTCTCATCGATAAGCTGGCTTACCCATTCAGGATTGGTTTCGTTCTCAGTGAATGATTCAATAAACTTTTTCTTCGGCATGCCAGAATAATCCACGCATAAAGCCATAATTAAGCGTTCATGGTTGCGGATATTGCTAACGGTATTGCGTAACTCAGAAGCGAGTGCATCGATAACTTTTTGTGTCAGCTTAAGACGCATGAACCATTCAGCAAGTTCTTCTCGAGCTGCTTGGGCTTTTTTAGGGCTCTTCTGTACACTCGCAGTTTGAGAAGTTTTATAAAGCTGT
Organism: Gammaproteobacteria bacterium; assembly: GCA_028281205.1. GTDB lineage: Bacteria > Pseudomonadota > Gammaproteobacteria > UBA4575 > UBA4575 > UBA1858. The sequence continues at coordinate 11,667 of JANQKJ010000172.1, read as the reverse complement.
GCAAGCTTTTCAAAATGTTCTCTAGCCTCTTCTGGGTCTGGGCCAGTATCAATCTCTTCTTCAGCTTCTTCGTCATCATTTTCATCGTCAGAAGTATCATCGTCTTGTTCAGCTTCTTGACTCACTACTGCAGGTGTTGGGATCTCTTCTTCTGCATCCGGGTCGATGAAACCAGATATGAGATCTGTAAGACGCATTTCCTCTTCTTCTACCCTTGCGTAGAGTACGAGTAATGTTTCAATTGAACGTGGATAGTGGCCGATAGCAAACAGGACTTGTGATAAACCTTCTTCAATACGCTTGGCAATTTTTATTTCACCTTCGCGAGTTAGGAGATTGACTGTTCCCATCTCGCGCATATACATACGTACAGGGTCAGTTGTGCGTCCAAACTCACTATCCACTGAAGCCAGTGCTGCCGCGGCTTCTTCAGCAAGATCATCCGCAGAGGCAGCGGTCTCAGAAAGAAGCAGGGATTCTTCATCCGGGGCCTGCTCATGGACACGAATGCCCATGTCATTGATCATACTAATGATGTCTTCAATTTGCTCGGGGTCAACTATGGAATTAGGTAAATGGTCGTTGACTTCCGCATAAGTTAGGTAACCCTGCTCTTTACCCTTTGCGATAAGGTCTTTGAGGCTATATTCTTGATTCTGCTGATCTGTAGTTGTTTCTGGATCCATTCGGTTACCTGCGGATATTAACAATTAATCAAACCGCCCATTATATGCAAATGTATGCAGGATAGGAACCTGCCAAATGAGATGTATCTGCCATAATTACAAGGTCTTATCTATTTTAGACCATTGATTAAACAACTAGTTTTCTGACTGAATCAAGGTGTCTAGTTCAATCCGGCGGATATCTTCCTTGAACCTTTGCATGGTTTGTTTGAAAGATAACTCACGGTTGTCCATATCTGGGGGATCCCACAAGAGTAATTTTTGCAGGGCTGAGTAGCTGCTATCACCATGAAATCTCTCCACCAAGGCGATAGCGCTGATATTGGGTTCCTCTTCGATGATCTCAAGAAGTTGTAAAAATAAGTCGATACCAGGCACAGATTTAAGATGGCTGAGTTGCTCAATAGACAGGGCGTGGTGGCCCAATTTAGGGTCTCGAATAAGCAAAGCAATGGCCAGGCGTGTTTTTGTATATTTTAGCGATCGACTTGATTGGTTTTGAGGTTTGCTCGTAGCGCTAATACCAGCTGGGCTAATTGAAGGGCTGACGGGAATAGATGTACCAACACGTTCATTGAGTTCTTTGTACATTAAATCTCGGAATACAGTTTTTGGTAATTTAGCTAGCAGAGGTTTGGCCGTGTTGGCTAGCTTGGCGCGACCATCCGCAGTTTCCATATCAATATCTTTTACTAAATTATTAAAAAAATATTCTGACAGTGGTGCAGCTTCATTTAAATATTCGTTGAAAGCAGAGTCGCCTAAGCTGCGAATCAAAGAGTCAGGATCTTCGCCTTGAGGCATAAATGCAAAACGAATATTAATTCCATCTTTAAACTCGGGAAGAATCTGTTGCAAGGCTTTCCAAGCTGCATCTTTACCTGCACGGTCACCATCAAAACAAAAAATCAAATCGGAAGTGAAGCGTAATAAGTTTTTGACATTTTGAGTTGTGGTAGCTGTGCCAAGAGTGGCAATACAATTTGCAAAATTATGTTGTGCAAGCGCAATAACATCCATATAACCTTCAACAATAATCAATTGCTTGAGTTTGCCTAAAAATTGCCTAGCTTCATAGATGCCATAGAGTGTACTGCCCTTATGAAATAGTTCTGTCTCAGGGCTATTCATGTATTTAGGCATAGAGTCATCCATGGATCTGCCACCGAAGGCAATCACGCGACCACGTGCATCTTTAATTGGGAACATAATTCTATGACGAAATCTGTCATAGACTTTATCTTCAGATTTTTTTGAAAGTAGTCCCGCACTAACTAATATTTCTTGAGTAAAAGTTTCTGTCAATCGTTTTTTGATATTGCCATAACCTTGCGGTGCATAACCAATGTTAAATCGATTAGCAATTTCTCCTGTAATGCCTCTTGATTTTAAATACGAAATGGCTTCTGGATTGTCGCGTAACTGTTGTTGAAAGAACTGGCTGGCTGCATCCATCGCTAGATAGAGTTGATGATGGCTATCATTTTTTTGATAATTGCCAGACTCTGTTACAACCCCTAATCCCAGTCGGCTTGCAAGTGTTTCTATAGCTTCGATGAATTGCAAACCTTCATGCTCCATTAAAAAATTTATAGCGGTACCATGAGCGCCACAACCAAAGCAGTGATAAAACTGTTTCTCAGGGCTGACGGTAAATGAAGGAGTTTTTTCTCCATGAAAAGGACAACAAGCGATATATTCTTTACCTTTGCTTTTGAGCTCTACATATTCATTAATTAAATCAACAATATCCGTTTGATTTAAAACCTGGTCTATAAAAGCTTGTGGTATCTTGCCGGCCATGCAATATGTTTATGGAATAAAGCAATAGTAATTGGAACACTAAAGACTACTCGCTGGCACGAGCATGTCAATATATGTCTAGATTATATTTATGGTGAGGATAAAGATATGGCCTATAGCTATGCTATTTAAGAAATTTCTGTACATTGCCAACCGGCACTGGCCAGGGTTTATTTTTTCTTAAATTACTTGGTAGTTTAGCCGCAGCAGATATGGCTTCATTTCTATTTTCATAGCTGCCTACAACAAGAACATAGTAAGTAGTACCTTTTACTGGTTTATTAAAGTAGGCATATTCGGTCTGTAAATTTTCTTTCTTAATCAATGCTTGGAGTTGTTTGCGCTCTTTAGTTGCTACAACTTGTAACGTATATCTTGAAGCATCTAAATTTCTAAGCCATGACTCACCATGTGTGGGCTTGGCGGTAGGAATTATTTCTGATTTGCTGCTAGTTGTTTGTTCAGATGTGCTTTTTTCAACAGCTTGAACAGATTCTTCAGCAGGCTTTTTAGTTGAATCAGTATTGCTAACTTGTTCTGCTTTTGCGGTCAATGTTTCTTTAAGACCCTTGAGTTGGGTTTCATCAAGTGTTTCTATTGATTCAGCAAGTAACGAGGGAAGGTCTTTTTTGGCAACGGTTTCCTCAGCAGTATCAAGGTTTTCTATGTTGGTGATATCAATTTTTGTAGTCGTTGTTTCTGGTGCGTTAGGTAGTGGTAGTGACGGCGTTTTTTCACCATCAGGTTTATGGGACTCCTGAGCAATAGGCGACAGGGTAGGTTCGCTAGCTATAGGAGTTTCAAGAGGAATGTTGGTTTCATCGGCTTGTTTATTATTAATTTTATAGTTGATATATACGCCAATACCGAGGATGGCAAGAAAAGTGATAAATAATATGGGCACTTTAGGTTTTGGGCGGCGAATCGTAATGTGCGGATCATCCAAATAGTCTTCTATGGAATCTTCGTTGCATTGGTGTTTTAAGGCAATAATAGCTTGTTCATGAATCTGTTTAACATTTCCTGAAGTAGCTTTGTAAATTTCAGTAATCTTGGCTTCGTCAAATAAGACTTCGCCTTCTAGTCCAGCAATCTCTAAGCGGTGTTCGATATATTTTTTTGTTTGCTCGTGAGAAAAAGGGCGAATATTAATTTGGTATACTTGAGTACATGCAGGATTAGAGTCTTCCAGTTCTGCGATAGTTGATTTTAGCGTGTTCTCTCCAGCTAGGATAAAGCCGAGGCTCATCGGGCAAGCCAAACCTATACGATGCTTTAGCGTAAACAATCGGTCTAATGTGTCTACATCAAGTAAGTGAGCATCATCAATTATTAGTACTGCATGCGTATGCTCTCTTAAGTAAGTAATTACATAATTCTCAATTGATAGATCAGCAACCGATGGAGTTTCGCTGGTGTCATTAAGTACCCAGCGCTGTTTAATTTTATTTTCTATGTAATCAAAGTCAGTTTCTGAATTAGCTCGCAGCGTACAAAACTGGTATTGCTGATAACCAAGACGCAGCACTTTGCGTAAAAATGTTGTTTTGCCTAACCCATTCTCACCTGTTAATACAATGGTAGTAGCAGGGTTTGTTAAATACTCCATGATGATATTGGCAGTCATTTCAAGTTGACTGTCTGTATATAAGAATGTCTCATCCGCATGATCTAAGAACGGATGTTCTCTAAGACCTAACTTATTGAGGTCTTCCTCAGATAAAGCTAATAGTTCGGTTAGATTGCTATCATCATTCATAAGCACATTTGAAGTTATGCTTGGGCACTAGTTGATTCTACGGTATTCAATTTGTGCATAACGGTCTGTCATTCCAGCTATGTAATCAGCAATGATGCGTGCAAACGCATCTTCACCGCCAATTTCCTTTCTTGTGAATGCTTTCTCTCGGTGCTCTTTGGGAAGCAATTCTGGAGACTTAAAAAACTTGTAAAATAAGTTAGTTATCACTTCTTTGGCGTTATTGCTCATCTTATTCACTTGTTCGTGCTGATACAAGTTGGCATGAAGAAAAGATTTCAGCTCCATCATTTGGGACTTGATTATTGGGCTAAATGCAACAACGGAGTGCTGGCTAGCACGAACATCGTCCAGCGTATAGATACTGCTATCATGGATGTTGTTTAAGGTATTATTGATTAAATCACATACAAGCTGATTAATGATGCGACGTATTGCTTCTTGCGCCTTTCTTTTTTCAGGTAAATCACAGAATCTAGAATCAACATCATAGTAATGACGGCTAAATAGTTCAATTTGATTTAGTTGGTCAATACTTATTAGGCCCGAGCGTAAACCATCATCAACATCATGATTATTGTAGGCAATCGCGTCGGCAATATTAGTTAGTTGGGCCTCAATGCTAGGTTGAGTGCGGTCAAGAAAGCGCTGACCGATAAATCCCATTTCGCGTGCGTTCTTAATAGAGCAATGTTTTAGGATGCCTTCTCTAGTTTCAAAAGTAAGATTTAAGCCATCAAACTCTGGATACTTTTCTTCCAAATGGTCTACAACACGTAATGACTGCAAGTTATGCTCAAAACCACCATAGTTTTTCATGCAATCATGTAGTGCATCTTGTCCTGCGTGTCCAAAAGCAGTATGACCCAAGTCATGTGCGAGTGCGATAGCTTCGGTAAGGTCTTCATTAAGCTTTAATGCACGTGCTATCGAGCGAGCTATTTGCGCAACCTCTAAAGAATGTGTAAGTCTAGTTCTATATAAATCACCTTCATGATTAATAAAGACTTGGGTTTTGTATTCTAGGCGCCTAAAAGCAGTGCTGTGAATAATCCTATCTCTGTCTCTTTGGTATTCTGTTCTTGTATTACATGCGGGTTCGGAATACTTTCTTCCTAGAGATTGTTCCTGTGATACTGCATAACTCGCTAGAAAATTTTCCGCCTTGGATTGGTCTATATTATTTCTTATATTCTCGGGCATACAAGCTTTAAGCAGAATGATGAAGATCTTTCAGCATACTATTTAGTAGATTATGATCATAGTCACACGTCAAAGTAGCGTCACCAATATTATTGAGTAAAACTAAATATAATTTGCCATCTTTAACTTTTTTATCAATAGACATTAGTTCGAGAATCTTATTTGCAGACAACTCTTTGGGTAGTTGTGTGGGTAGTTTGGCGGCTGAGACAAGCTGAATGATCTCTTCTACAGTGTCTTCAGTGATCCAGCCTAATCGCTGGGAAAATTTGGCAGCTAATACCATGCCGCAACCAACTGCTTCGCCATGTAACCATACACCATAGCCCATACCAGTTTCTATTGCGTGCCCAAAGGTATGACCCAGATTTAACAGTGCGCGCCGACCACTTTTTTCCTGCTCATCGCTAGCAACAATATCTGCTTTGCATTGACACGATGTTTCTACTGCATAGCTAATAGCTTCACTATCAAGTTTGAGTAGAGCACTAATATTATTTTTAAGCCAGTCAAAAAATTTTTTATCTGCAATTAATCCATATTTAATTACTTCAGCAAGGCCTGCACTTAACTCACGCTCAGGGAGCGTATGTAGAGTACTAATATCAGCGAGAACACATTTTGGCTGGTAAAACGCACCTATCATATTTTTACCTAAAGGATGGTTAACACCTGTTTTTCCACCCACTGAAGAGTCGACTTGAGACAGTAATGTTGTAGGTACTTGTATGAAATCAATGCCGCGTTGATAACATGCCGCAGCAAAACCAGTGATGTCACCAACAACTCCACCACCCAAAGCAATTACTGTTGTATCTCGTGCACATCGATTTTCTAATAACTTAGTGAATATCGACTCAATAGTTTCAAGCGTTTTATATTGCTCACCATCAGGCAATATGATTTTTAATGGTTTAATTGGATTTAATATATTTGCTAATTTTTCTAGGTATAGTGGTGCTACAGTTTCATTAGTAACAATGACAATTTTTTTGTCATTAATATGATTCCTAAGAAACTTATTTGTAGAGAGTAAGTTTTCACCTATATAAATCGGATATGAGCGTGCTCCTAAATCTACATTTAATGTGCGCATATTTTTATGAGTTTGTACTATTTAGTTTGTTTGTAATCTCTTCAATTGAAGCGCTTATACTCTGATTGTCTGTGTCAATGGTGATATCTGCAAGCTGTTCATAAATTGGATTTCTTTGCTGAGCTAACTTTTCAAGTGTAGCATGACGATCTTGAGTTTGTAGCAGCGGTCTTTTTTTGTCATGTCGGGTACGTTTAATCTGAGAGTTTACAGAGGCTTTGAGATAGATGGTGATTCCATGGCTATTGATTAAGTGAATATTTTCAGCACGTAATACCACGCCCCCACCAGTTGCTAAGACGCAATTCTCCAACTGCATTAAATCTTCTAGGATTTTAGCTTCACGCTGTCGAAAACCATCTTCGCCTTCTAGCTCGAAGATGGTGGAAATAGCAACTCCAGTCTTATCTTCTAAAACCTTGTCACAGTCGTAAAATTTTCGATTAAGCTTTTTGGCAAGTCGTTTGCCGACAGATGATTTACCTGCACCCATAGGCCCAATCAGAATAATGTTAGATTGCATCCGGAATATTTTAATTATAGCGTCACTAATTATTGTAAACGAAAAAAAGCCCCGCAATTGCGAGGCTTTCAAAATTTTTAGTGGTTAAAGATATCTATCGAGTAAGATTTAATTGTTCATCTATAATCTTCGGTGTGATAAAGATTAACAGTTCTTGCTTAGATTCACTTCTTCCCTCACGCCTAAATAGTCTACCTGCTACAGGGATGTCCCCAAAGAATGGAACTTTAGTCAACTCTTCACTATTGTCCTCTGTATAGATGCCACCTAGAACAATAGTTTGTCCGTTATCAACAAGCACATTTGAAGTGACTTCGTTGGTGTCTATACTTGGCACGCCATTCAATATTTGGCCTACGCTATCATTATTCACTGTAACCTCCATATTCACTCGATCATCCGGTGTGATCTGAGGTGTGACTTCTAGGGATAGCACAGCTTTCTTAAATTCGACGTCTGTTGCACCAGAAGATGTTTGTGATACAAAAGGTATTTCTGTACCTGATTCTATTCTAGCTGTGCTTTGGTTTGCTGTGATAATGCGTGGGTTTGACATAACTTCTGCCCGACTTTCTGCTTGAGCTGCAGATAACTCTAGATTCACAGCGTAACCGAATGGTAGTTTCAGGAATGAAAGAGCAAACTGACCAGCAGTAATATCAGCTGCAGTCGGCAGGTTGACATTCAGAGTATCTTCAATAGGAATAGGGTCACCAGCAGTTAATGGTTCTAATGTGTCTAGGTTACCTGTTATAACATCAGCAACGTTATTTTGCCCAAGATCTCTTCCGTCAACATTGAATACTCCAAATTTTGCACCTAGGTCTTTGCTAAAGTCATCATTAGCTACAACAATTCTAGACTCAATTAATACTTGTTTTACTGGGATATCCAAGCGGTCAATAAGACGACGGATTTCATTTAGTTTAAGAGCAGTATCTTGAATAAGTAATGTATTAGTGCGCTCATCAACACTGACTTGGCCCCGTTCGGACAGTAAAGTGTTATCACCATCTTTGAGGAGCTCAGCTAAGTTAGCTGCGGAAGCATAATTTATTTCCATGAATTCAGAACGCAAGGGTGCTAATTCTTCTACTTGTTGTTGTGACTCAAGTTCAAGTTTCTCACGAGCCGCTATCTCTTCATTTGGTGCAATGTATAAAACATTACCATTCTCTCGCATTCCTAGGCCTTTAGTTTTAAGAATGATATCGAGAGCCTGATCCCAAGGTACATTCTTTAAACGTAAAGTTAAGGCGCCCCCGACTGAGTCACTTACTACTAGATTTAGGCCAGTAAAATCAGCAATTAACTGTAAGACGGAGCGTACTTCGATATTTTGGAAATTGAGCGATAAACGTTCGCCTTCATAAGTTTCTTTTCTGCGGGCCTCGATTAGCTCATCAGGTATTTCTCTGACTTCTAGTACATATAAATTATCTGATTGATAAGCCAGATGTTCATAATCTAGACTTGTATCTGGCTGGATAACAATTTGAGTATTATTATTTTTTGTTGATGCTTCAATAAAGTCTACTGGGGTGGCAAAATCTTTTACGTCAAATCTTTTACGTAATGCAGTAGCAAGAGTCGTATCTTCAAAGCCCACGATAATTTTTCCGCCTTGTTCATTTAAAGTGACTGGCGCACTTGGGTTTGATAGGCTGATTAAAACACGACCCGCGTTATTATCACCACGTCTAAAATCGATTAAGCTGATGTTATTTTGCAGAGTTGTAGATGATCTTGTTGGCGGGCTTACTTGAGCATTGCTAGCAATAGCAGGTTGAGATGAGCCAGCAACCAAGTCGCCGATGGTCAAGATAAATTGATTACCGACTTGACGAGTTTGGTACTCTTGAAGTGAATTCAAGTTAACTACCACACGTGTGCGACCACCAGACTGAACAGTATTAATGGTTTTTGCTTGACCAATATTAATATCTTGGAAGCGATTTTTAACTGTAAGACTAGTGTCAGCAAAATCTAAGGCAATACGCGCTGGATTATCAGTTGTAAAGGCAAGAGGTTCATTTGGTGAATTTTTAAATTCTAGCGTTATTTCCACTTGATCATCTGGTAGTGCAGCAACCTTGACATTATTGAGCTGATTCTCAGCATATGCGTTGACACTAAGTAATAGTAAGCAGATGCTGATTAAAAGCATATTAGAAATGCTTTTGATTGTGTATTTACTATTGTATGAGTAATAGATATCCATAATGCTTACCATTCCATTAATATGTTAATGAATATATTTAGAGTATGTGCAATTGCCATACATTTATTCGCTTAAAGCTATTGAGGTGGAGCGTTCTCTCCACCCGCCAAATTCATCGGGAACTATTTCGGCAAGTTCAACTTTGTCGTCAGTAATTGAAATAATCTTGCCATTATTTTGTCCTAAGTAATTACCATCTAAAACGCGCTGAATAGTATTATCAGGAGTTTTAATTAACGCCCAAGTTTGATTGTTTTGTTGCATTGTTCCAACCATTCGTAAGGTATCGAGTGGAAAACTTTCTAGATACTCAGGTACTCTATTAGTATCAGGTGTGATACTAGAAAAATGTTTTGGTGCTGTTTGACCAATTTTAGGTCTAAAAATACTGTCATCGAATGGATCACGTTGGTCAGATTTGCTGTAAAGAAAAGTTTTATAAGGTATTACCTCGGGGAGTGGTTCAACTCCTGGTTGAGGTCTTGATTTCACATCTTCTACCCATGCTTCCAAGTCGGAAGTACCCTCAGTGCAGCCAACCAGAAATAGAATAAGAATGACTGCAATAGCAGATCTGCCATTGTTTAAACTTTTAGTCATGCGCTCAATCATTGGATTATTCTTCATCATTATCAAGGTAGCGATAAGTTTTGGCAGCAGCATTCATAGTCATAGAGCCACCGTTTTTATCTGGTATTAATTTAATGTTATGTAAAGTCACGATTCTGGGTAAAGCAGCAACTTCGCTTGCAAATGTAGCGAATTGATGAAAGTTGCCATTCATGACAAGGTCTATAGGTTTCTCTGCATAGAACTCTTTTTCTATTTCATTACCTGGTTTGAAGAGTTTAATCTCTAGTCCACTCGCTAGAGCAGTTTGCGAAATATCAACAATCAGAGCGGGTATTTCTGTTTTGCTAGGCAACTGGCGTAGCAAAGTACCGAAAGTGCGGCGCATTTCTTCTAATTGTGCTTTGTGCTCTTCAAGATTGGCAGCTTTTTTAACTTTAACCTCAAAAATATTTCTAAGTTCCTGCTCTTTTGCTTTTACAGAATCATAAGTTGCTATTTGATCTTTAGTGTCTAGATAAAAGCCAAGACCTATGATTGAAGCAGCGACTAGTACAACGATGATTACTTTTACCGCTAGGGGTGCTGTACCTATATTATTAAAATCAATATTATTTAAATCAGAAAATGTCATTATCGATTTACTCTTCAGTCCCAATTAAATCAGCTTCGGGATTAGTTTGTGCTAACTGTAGCGAAAACGAGCTAATACGTTGACCTGTCTCACTCTCTTCAGCAGAAATCACACTTAATGTTGGTTTTGTCATCCACTCTGAAGCCTCAATATTGCGCATGTACGCAGAAACACGTGCATTGGATTCGGCACGACCTGATATACTAATGTTTTCATTAGATTGTGTTAGTTCTGTTAAATACACACTATCAGGTAAGGTGGTAACAATTTCTTCAAATAAATGCACGATACCAGGACGCGTTGCTTGTAGGTTTTGGATAACCTCCATGCGTTCAATTAGCGCACGACGAGTAGCATCCAGTTTCTGAATTTCTTTTATTTTCTCATCGAGCACGACAATTTCATTCTCCAGAAATGCATTACGCCGTTCTTGTGCATTGATGCGTGCATTCACTTGGAAATGTGCTAGTAATACTGCCAGCACTGCTATTGCAGCACCAACACCCAGCATGACAAAAAATTCTTGTTGTTTTTCTTTACGCTGAGATTCACGCCAAGGGAGTAAATTAATTCTAGCCATAATCTTAGTCGAATGCTCTTAATGCAAGCCCGCATGCAATTAGTAAGGCAGGGGCATCATTGCCAAGTGATTGAGGATTAACTTTTGGTCCTAATGAAACATTAGTAAATGGATTTGCTATAGAAACAGAAATGCCTAATTCGTTTTGTATTTTTTCATCCAGACCAGGAATAGACGCGCATCCACCAGCTAACACAATGTGGTCTACGGTTGAGTGCTGACTAGCTGAATAGAAGAATTGTAAAAAGCGATTGGCTTGTTGCGCTGCAGTTAGTTTAAATGGTTCGAGTAAGTCGGTGACATAATTGTCAGGTAGTCCGCCTTCTTTTTTAGCAAGACCAGCCTCTTCATAAGTTAGGCCATATTGATGCATGATTTCTTCTGTGAGTTGCTTACCGCCAAAGGGTTGTTCACGTGTGTAAATCATAGTGCCGTTTTGCATGACATTTAAACTTGTCATGGTTGAACCAATGTCTAAAATGCCAACTGTTTTATCAATGCCTTGGTCGGGTATTTGGTCGGCAAGCATTGGGTATACATTTTCGATGGCATAAGCTTCCACATCGACCACAGTAGGACTAAGTCCAGCAAC
>JANQKJ010000152.1 GCA_028281205.1 Gammaproteobacteria bacterium | reverse complement strand
GAAAATATATAATCACATCTAAACATATCACAGATATTATGATGGCAATTAAGTGTGGAGTATTTAAGTTATTAAATAGTCCCCAGCCTTGAGTCTCCGCATATGCAGTAAATCCCACAGCTGCTGTTGGAAAGATGAATCGCAATAACATAGCGTTAATTGTTACCACACAGAGATTATTGATCCATCTCAAAAATTTTGAAATTCTTGTTGTTCTACGTGGTGACAATATCTCCCAACCAGCAATGACTCCAAACAAAGTCAGGAATGCAGTAATGCGAATAATCAACTCATATTCATAAATAAATTCAGTCATACTCATAGTAATCAGACTCACACTTTAAATACTTCAAAGCGGTTTAGTGAATGTCATATATAAATGCGAGGATGATGAATAAATAAGTCAGTACACCGCCTGCTAAAACTGTGACAACAATATCTTTTATCGCTTTTTTGTATTCTGCTTCTGTCATGTGAACCTCCATAATCCATTAATTAAATAATTATTCTTTTCAATTAAGTATTTGAGATCTACAAGGTGGCTCAGTAACTCAAATTAACTATATATTACAATATTCAATTGAATTATTGAATGTTAATGATATTATTCTACAAGTCATTCATTTATTTAAGGTTAATCCACATGAATCATATTAGATTACTCAGATTTTTTTGGATATTCATCGCGATATGCCTGTTTTTATCTAGTGTTACTTATGCAGCTAAACCGAGTGATGATGATGCATTGAGTGACATTAAAGAGGGTAAAGTTGTTTGGGATCTGACAGTAGGAAGTCCGAGCAAGTTATTGCTTATGTTAAATGTTATTGAAGAGACATATGACGATCTCACAAGACAGAATGTGAAGCCTGATATGGTGTTTGCCTTTCATGGGCCAGTAGTGAAACTAATTACTACTGAGTATTTGGATCTACCTCTTGATGAAGAAGAGGCGCATGAACAAGCATTACTACAACTTAAGAAGTTAAGCGAAAAACCAGGAGTGAAAATGGAATCGTGTTCCATTGCAACTAGATTATTAGATGTGGATAATGAGTCTATACTTCCTTACATCAAACCAGTAGGCAATACCTTTGTCTCATTAATTGGCTATCAAAAGAAAGGCTATGCATTGATACCTATATATTAGAATTAAATTAAACATATTCTTGATGTTTCATAAAATATTTCTTGCTTATGATTTGGCTTATGTCCGCTTTTGCGCCGGAAGCAGACAGAGTGAATAGGCAACTTCTATGCTCAAACATGAGAACACTAATCATTATAGCTATTGGTTTATCTATTCAAGCATGTGCCGGACCATCTCTATATAGCTTTAAAAATGATTCAAATGAAATACTGTTTTATAGTCCACTTAGTGAAAAATGGAATCCAGATGATAAAAATAAGAAAATTGATATAGATAAGCAAACGACTGTCCTATTTTCTCCAGAATTTGAACTATCATCTGAAGATGGAACTAGGTATATCTATAACCTGCCGTGGAGCATTCAAAACCAAGAAGAATTCGCCGTACTTTTTATATCAAAATGGGATGCTTCAGATATACTTTATGTACTTATAGATGAAGAGTACCGCCTATTGATACGTGACAGTAACAACTCTAGGACAAAAGAAGAACAACCAATTCAACTCGGATTTCCAAATAATCCAACAATTATTAGAAAGGCCAATTGAGGATAAGTAAATGTCCGCTTTTGCGCCGGAAGCTGACCTACATGTTTATGCTTAATTTCAAGTTTTCTGTTGTAGTGGCATTTATTGGAAGCATGATTTTGTTTATTCATATGTCTACTGGTTTTCCAGACTCTTTGGATCATTTAGCAGGCCGTTATCAATACTACACATTGATCTGGCCATTAATCATTATTGCAGTTGAATTTCTTGCATGGCTCTTTTACTACAAGCACGAAGAGGGGCACTCAATTGCTTTTGTTATCGGTTTTTTCCTCTTAGCCGCTATAGTAGGATCAATCATTAGCGAAGCAACAAATAATATAAAATACAATAGAATTGAGCTTTGGGTGCTAGCCTATGTAGGAATTTCACACATTATTTATGGGCTAACGAATTGGCGAGAAGTCCTTAGTAACTTAAACATACGCGAATGACTGCTTTTGCGCTGAAAGACGACATAGCTAAATAAAATTCTAACTATTTCTTACTTATGCAATATGCTTCCCAATCTTCCATCAGCTTCTTTCTCTTTTTAAACAAATCACCACGTTGGTAAGCTGCTTCTGTTTTATCTTTTAATGTGTGCGCGAGTGCTGCTTCCGCCACTTCCCTTGAGTGGGATGTCATTTCAGCACACCAGTCTCTGAATGATGAGCGAAAGCCATGGACGGTTAATTCTTGGCTATAAGATTTAACTAGCTTAAGTAATGCAGCATCACTGATGGGTTTATCTTCACTGAGTCCTGGGAATAAGAATTCATCAGTAGAGATACCTTTAAGCTCCTTCAATATTGCTAAGGCTTCTCTAACTAAGGGGACGCGATGCTCTCTCGAGGCTTTCATGCGATCTTCAGGGATCGTCCAGATATCTCCTTTTATTTCCTGTGGTGAGGCATTACGTGTTTCATTAGATCGTGTGGCTGTAAGAATCGTAAACTCTAATGCTTTTGCCGCTACAGTATCTATTGATCTAAGGTGCTTAAAAAACTCAGGTAACTCAGAGTAAGGCATGGCAGGAAAGTGTCTGACTTTTTGTATTTTGCCTTTGTCGGGTAAAAGCTTATCAAGATGTCCTCGCCATCGAGCTGGATTGTCACCTTTTCGATACTTTTTCACTGTCGCCCAATTGAGAATGCTCTCAATGCGCTGTCTAACACGAGAAGCAGTTTCGGTTTTCGTTTGCCAAATGGGCTTGAGTAATGATGAGATGTGATCAGTAGTAATCTCGTTAACGGGAAGCTCACCGATTATAGGGTAGGCGTATGTTTCTAAGGTATTTCTCCATTGCTTTTCATGCTTGGGGTTTTTCCATGCGGGTTTGTGGTCGTTAATATAAGCCAAAGCGCAGGTTTTGAATGTTTTGGAATTGGCAGCTTCAATCGCAAATTGCTGACGCTCTGTTTTCTTCAGGTCTATAGGGTCGACGCCGTGAGCCCTCATTTCACGACATTGAGCGACTTCTCTTCTCGCTTTGCCCAGTGAGATTAATGGATATGGGCCAAGGCCGTGGCGGTGCTCCTTGCCTGCGT
>JANQKJ010000142.1 GCA_028281205.1 Gammaproteobacteria bacterium | reverse complement strand
GGGTGGCACACACTTACCGGATGTGACACTGGTACTGCCAGTCTTCTTTGATAATGAATGTGTCGGTTTTGTCGCTAATCGTGCCCATCATGCTGACATTGGTTCGGAAGAACCTGGGTCAATGCCTTTGTCTTCAAATCTGCATGAAGAAGGGATTGTATTATCGCCCCAGTATTTGGGGCGCGATTACAAAATAGATGAGCAGATCTATCAATCTTTGTTCGCAGGTGTTCAGCATCAGCAAAATACTTATGCGGATTTGAATGCCCAGTTAGGCGCTAATCTGCATGGTGTTACTCGTCTGCAAGCTTTGATAGCGGGAAATGGTCTAGCTAATTATCAAGCTTTTATTGACGCGATGTTTGATTACGCGCAAAAAATGGCATTGGTGCAGCTTAAACGTATTCCTAATGGGTCTTACTCAGCAAGTGATTACATGGATGATGATGGTTTAGGCAATATTGATATTCCTATTCATGTCAGTTTGACAGTCAATGATGGAAATATTGCAGTTGATTTCACACGCACCGCCAAACAAGTGAGTGGGAATATTAATTGTCCCAAAGCAGTCACTGCGGCAGCTGTATTTTATGTGTTTAGGTGTTTAATGAACAATGATGTACCTTTATGTCAGGGAGCATTTTCACCTATCACAATAGTGACTACATCAGGCAGCCTAGTAGATGCTAACTATCCTGCGGCGGTGGCTGCGGGAAATGTTGAAACCAGTACACGTATCGTAGATGTTTTGTTTGCAGCCCTTGCTGAAGCATTGCCAGTTGAAGTGCCGGCCTGTAGTCAAGGCACGATGAATAATATTGCCATGGGTGCGCAAGGCGAATACCCATGGAGTTACTATGAAACCATTGCTGGGGGTGCGGGTGCCAATGCCTCTACTATTGGGAGTAGTGCTATTCAAACGCATATGACTAATACCCAAAATACACCCATCGAAGTGCTCGAAATGAATTATCCGTTAAGAGTGCGTCGTTACCAAATAAGGCAGGCTTCTGGTGGTATCGGTGAGTATCCAGGGGGGAATGGTTTAATACGTGAATTCGAATTTATAAAGCCTGCAAGAGTGACTATTCTGAGTGAGCGGCGTAAGCATTCTCCTAAAGGGTTGCATGGTGGAGCAGCAGGTGCTACGGGTAAAAATTTTCACAATAACCAAGTCATCGGTGGCAAGGTGTGTTTATCTGTTAAGGCGGGTGATAGTGTGCGTATTGAAACACCGGGTGGTGGTGCATTTGGTTTGATTAAATAAGAATAATTATGTGTGGAATTTGTGGTGAGATGCAGCTGCGTGAACAGCGCCCTAGCGAGCAGCGCATAACAGGGATGTTGTCTGAACTTGAGCGTCGAGGACCAGACGACCAAGGTATTTATATTAATAAGCACATTGCTTTGGGTCATAGGCGCCTGGCAATTATTGATTTGTCTTCTGCAAGTCATCAGCCTATGCATAACACGGATAAGTCAGTATCGATGGTTTTCAATGGCACGATTTATAACTACCCGCAATTGCGTAAACAACTACAAGCTAAAGGTGTGCAGTTTGTTTCTTCGGGTGATACTGAAGTCATTTTAAAGGCTTATGAAGTCTGGGGTGAGCAATGTGTAGAAAAACTCATAGGCATGTTTGCATTTGCTATCTGGGATGCACGCGTAGAAAAATTATTTATTGCACGCGACCGTTTGGGAATAAAGCCTTTTTATTATAGCTATACAGGCGATGCTTTTTACTTTGCTTCTAACACCCAAGCATTACTTTCCACCGGCAAAGTGGATACATCTATTGATGTAGAAGCGTTGCAACATCAATTTACATTGCATGCAGTCGTGCCAGCACCACGCACAATATTAAAAGGCATTCGCAAGTTACCTCCCGGGCATTTTATGTGGGTGGATAAAAACGGACTGGGTGATGCTAAAGCGTATTGGCAGTTATCAGCGCGGCGAACACAGCAAAGAAGTGAGCAAGAGTGGATTGAGCAAATTCAGCATGCATTGCAGCTGGCAGTGGATCGTCGATTGGAAATTGCAGATGTACCTGTCGGGGTATTGCTGTCAGGGGGACTGGATTCAAGTTTGCTGGTTGGTCTGTTGGCGCAAAGGCATGGTACGGTAAAGACGTATTCTGTTGGCTTTGAAGATCAACCAGAAGAACGTGGTCATGAGTTTGAATATTCCGATGCAGTAGTTGAACGTTTTTCGACTAACCATCAACGCTTTCATATCAAAAATAATCAAGTCTTGCAGCGATTACCTGAAGCAATACGCTGTATGCCGGAGCCTATGGTGGCGCAGGATGCAGTCGCGTTTTATTTATTATCAGAACAGGTAAGTAAAGATATAAAAGTCGTGCAATCAGGGCAGGGAGCAGATGAAGTGTTTGCCGGTTATTTTTGGTATCCCAAAATGCATGCTGCCGAGGGCAGTAGTATTGATCGCTTTGCCTCATTTTATTTTGATCGTGACTTTAGTGAATATGCGCAAACAGTGAGTAATGCTTATGTGAAGCATGATTACACTTCGCAGTTGGTGAATGAAGCTTTAACGTCTAGTGATACAGATACATTTATTGATGCGGTCTTGCAATTTGATGTCACGACTTTAATTGTTGATGACCCAGTAAAGCGTGTTGATAGTATGACTATGGCATGGGGCCTGGAAGCAAGAGTTCCATTTTTAGATCATGAGCTGGTTGAGTTAGCAATGCAAATGCCACCGGAGATGAAATTAAAAGACGGCGGCAAGTATGTATTGAAAAAAATTGCGCGCGGATTGATTCCGGATGCTGTAATTGACCGCCCTAAAGGTTATTTTCCTATGCCAGCACTTAAGTATGTACGTGGTGAGTTTTTGGACATGGTGCGTGACACACTAAATTCTGATACATGTCAGCAAAGAGGAATATTCTCGCGTGCATATGTAGACAAGTTGCTCGATGCGCCTGACCACTATCACACACGATTACAAGGGAGTAAGGTTTGGCATATGGCATTGTTAGAGAAGTGGCTGCAAACCCATATTAATTGAATGGACAGCCTGCTGAGCGTATCCCTCACGATAGGTAGTATGCTGTTGTTATCTGGGTAGAATTATCATCAGTAATAAAACACAAGTCACCCTATACGCTATTCAGAGGAATCCAAGATGGATGTGTTAGATAGAATAAAAGAACAAGTCGAGTCAAACCCAGTTATTGTATATATGAAAGGTACACCACAAATGCCTCAATGTGGTTTTTCTATGCGCACTGCAGAAGCATTAAAGAAATGCGGTTATGAGTTTGCATACGTCAATGTATTAATGGATCCCGAGATATTTCAAAATTTGCCGCGTTATGCAGACTGGCCAACTTTTCCACAAGTTTATATCAAAGGTGAACTGATTGGTGGTTGTGATATCACTTTGGAAATGGCTGAAAAAGGTGAGTTGCAAGAAATGATTAAGCAGGCTGTTGAAAGCTAGCACGTTACTTTAACGGCCTAATATATTACTAATCTAATTATCCTCATTTTCCGTTGCAAGTGATGGATTGCTTTTTGGTAGCATCGCTTCTACTTTACTATTCCAGGTATTAAGAATTTTGCAGAATATTTCTGCTGTCATGCGTGCGTCGTAAAGTGCTGAGTGGGCTGCTTCATTATCCCAGGTCAAGCCTGATAGTTCGGCGATTCTAGACAGTACAGTTTGACCATAAGCCATTGCACCCAAACTGACGGTGTCAAAACAACTAAAGGGGTGAAACGGGTTGTTTTTAACGTTGGCTCGATTCACTGTTGCATTTAAAAAACCTAGATCAAAAAAGGCATTGTGCCCAACCAGAATAGCGCGCTTACAAATATTTTCTTTAGTCGCTTTGCGAATATGTTTGAAAATTTCTTTTAGTGCTTCTCCTTCCGGTGAAGCAATACGTAACGGGTGATAAGGGTCGATGCCATTAACCTCAAGTGAGGCAGGTTCAATGTTGGCGCCTTCAAATGGTTGTACATGAATACTATGAGATTCTTTGCAATGCAGTACTCCATGTGCATCAATGCCTAGGATAATTGCCGCCACTTCAAGTAAAGCATCAGTGTGCGCATTAAAGCCGCCGGTTTCTACATCCACTACGACTGGACAAAATCCACGGAAACGGTTTCCCATAGGAACAAAATCAATATCATGATTAATAATAGTATGTTGTGTGGCCATTTATAATTACAAATATGTGATTCTTGCTAGGTCATTGGAATCATCATTGGATATAATGCAGCGTTTAATACGCCTCAAACTAGATTACAAATCATTATGACAGACATTCGAAAGGTCGTCCTTGCTTATTCTGGTGGCTTGGATACATCCATTATTTTGCGCTGGCTGGAAGAACAATATCAGTGTGAAGTGGTGACATTTACTGCAGATCTTGGCCAGGGGGAAGAAGTCGAACCTGCGCGTGCCAAAGCCCAGCAGTTTGGTGTGAAAGAAATATTTATAGAAGATTTACGCGAAGAGTTTGTGCGTGATTATGTTTATCCTATGTTCCGCTGTAATACTATCTACGAAGGTGAGTATTTGTTAGGCACTTCAATTGCACGCCCCTTGATTGCTAAACGCTTAATCGAAATCGCTAAGCAAACTGGTGCAGATGCAATTTCTCATGGTGCGACTGGGAAAGGAAATGACCAGGTGAGATTTGAGCTTGGTGCTTATGCTTTAAATCCAGATATTAAAATTATTGCTCCCTGGCGCGAGTGGGAATTAAGTTCGCGTGAGACACTGATGGCGTATGCTGAACAACATAGTATTCCTGTCGAGCAAAAACGTAAGGGTAAATCGCCTTATTCAATGGATGCGAATTTATTGCATATTTCTTATGAGGGTGGGCCTTTGGAAGACCCATGGACCGAGCCTGAGGAAGATATGTGGAAATGGACAGTATCGCCTGAACAAGCACCTGATAAACCAGAATATATAGAGCTGGGATTTGAGCGCGGTGATGCTGTCACACTAGATGGTGAAAAATTATCCCCCGCTACTATGTTGAAAACGCTAAATCAACGTGCCGGTCAAAATGGTATTGGCCGTTTGGATATTGTTGAGAATCGCTATGTCGGCATGAAATCACGTGGCTGTTATGAAACACCGGGCGGCTCTATTCTGCTTAAAGCCCACCGTGCCCTGGAGTCGATTACTCTGGATCGAGAACTTGCTCATTTAAAAGACGACTTGATGCCAAGATATGCCAAATTGATCTATAACGGCTATTGGTGGAGTCCAGAAAGGCAAGCAATTCAAACGCTTATTGACGAAACCCAAAAAACTGTCACTGGAGAGGTGCGTTTGAAGCTTTACAAAGGTAATATTACAGTCACAGGACGTAAGTCGACCTCAAATAGCCTGTTTAGTGAAGAGATCGCTACGTTTGAAGATGATCAAGGAGCATACGATCAAAAAGATGCTGAAGGTTTTATTAAACTAAATGCATTACGCTTACGCATACAAGCGCAAGCAAAAAAATAAACACTGAGCAAAATAGCTAAAGAATCAAAAATAATAAACAAGTTAAGGTTGATATAGAGGAGATGTCAGTGGGAATCAGGGGAGTTTCTAAGTTTAGCTTAGTGCTATTAGCTGGTGCGCTATTGCTATTAAATGGATGTGCCAGTACTCAATATGTAGAAAGTGAGCGTGATCCTTGGCAAGGCTTCAACCGTGCCATGTACGGTTTCAATGATGGTTTAGATCGTGCAATTCTAAAGCCAGCTGCACAAGGATATAGAGCGGTGGCTCCGGATTTTGTTGAAACTGGTGTGAGAAACTTTTTTGAAAATCTTGATGACATCAGTGTAGCTGTAAACAACTTATTACAAGGTAAAGTTGCCAACTCGGCTTCGGATATTGGTCGTGTAGTAATTAACAGTACCATTGGTCTTCTCGGTTTGTTTGATGTTGCAAGCTCCATGGGCTTCACTAAGCATGATGAAGATTTTGGTCAAACATTGGGTGTTTGGGGTATGGATTCCGGGCCTTATGTTGTATGGCCGATCTTTGGCCCTTCCTCATTGAGAGATTCGCCCTCACTAGTAGTTGATCGTATTTTGCTTAATCCGCTGACTTACGTAGAAATTAAGACATTTGAACGTGTTGGTATAATTGCTGTCGATGCAGTTAGTGTGCGTGCAGAGCTACTGTCTCTTGAAGAAACAGTAGATGAAATTTCTACCGATCGTTATACTTTTATTCGTGAAGCATATCTTGATAGACGTGAGTTCTTAGTCAACGATGGTGCGGCTGTCGATGATGCTGAATTGTACGATGAGCTGGATGAGGAATAAGCCTCTCTAGTTATCCGAGGTTTAAAGTAAGAATATATGGGGGCCTGCATACTTTGTGGAAAGTCTGCAGGCCCTTTTTATTCTCTACATAAAGAATGTTACCGTAAATACGACGCTTCCAAGCATACGATAGCGAGCTATCTCGCTAAAGAGTTGGGTGTTACCCAATCGTCTATTCTGGCTAACAAGATAATTAAGCACATAGCTGAATATAACTTCATACCAGAAGCGCAACAGCGAACATTGAATCGCGCGTTGGAGTTTTTTGCATCTGAATATATTGATAGTGCAGAGTTAGACAGCACTAAAATTCAAGCCTGGACCGAAGTATTGGATGAGTTGTCCCCCGATGAGTCTTTATTTGTTAATCCGCACTTCTTGTCCCAACAATATAACCTGTCTGCTTTGTACCAACTAAATGAATCCTGCCTGCCAGAGAGCAATCGCCATCCCGCAAATTATTCAATCCAGATGCGTGCGCAAGAAGTATTGTGGTGGTGTTTTGATAAAAGTGAAATTGAGCGCGATACACCAGTTGAAAATAAGCGCCAATGGTCTGTGATGATGCAGATTATTAACACTACACTACCTAAAAAACGTAAATCGTCTGTTGAAAAAAAACCACTTGCTGATGGTAAGTTGTTAATTACTAATCAAAGAATATTTTTTGAAAGTGACGAGTTTACTGACGAGCTTGAATATCGCGAAATATATTCGGTTACGCCTGTTAAACAGGGCGTTCGCTTGCAGTCAAAGCTAAAGTCTGCAACACCGCAAACTTATCTATGTGAAGATGCGCGCTTATTGTTTGGTTTTATTAAGTACGCTCAAAATCTGCATACAAAAGAAAGTTAAGGCACACATCCTTGTGCGCAAAAAGTCTTTAACTAAACAAAGATTTTAACCAAGAAAAAAAACCGCCTGATGAGGCCTGGCCGCCCTGGTTGGATGACCCTGTTGATGTGGTCTGGCTGGAACTTGCTTGAACCCCTTGTCTGGAGGCTTCCCAGTGCCTGCGTAACACAGAGTCTTGTGGTGCTTCTGTTGTAGTGCTCATTGTTGTACCTCGCTTCGCCTCGATTTATTTCGAGTGTTGTTATTGCAGTTTCTTAAACCAAAAGTCTGCGAGGAACATTGTTGAACAATATTTAACCAAACGCAACTGTTTTGAACAACTTAGTTTTTGTTAATCGTTGCGGTTGCTTGTACCTCAGCAATATATTTATTAATAGCATCCCTAATCAGGGATTGATTGATTTCTTCACGCATACTCTCGAAGCTGGGTTGTTCAACTTCTCGCACATCATCAAGTTTAATGACATGAAAACCAAAATTTGTCTGTACTGGTTCAACCGAGATGTCACCTTTATTCATAAGTTTCACGGCTTCTGCAAATGGCGGCACCATGCGTGCTGCTTGGAACCAACCAAGATCGCCGCCATTTGGTCCCGAAGGTCCTGTAGAACGCTCTTTAGCTAGTTCAATAAAGTCTGCGCCATTACGTAGTGCTTCAATCACAGCCTTAGCTTCATCCTGAGTTTTTAAAAGAATGTGACGCGCTTTAAATTCTCTGCTTTCGCTATTGCTTAGTTGCGTGTCATATGCGGCTTTTAATTCTTCGTCAGTGAAACTGACAGAACCAAATTTTTCACGCATAAGTAAACGTGCTAATAATTCAGACTCTTGTAAACGTAACTGAAAGCGTACGTTATCTTTTTTATTGATACCTAATTTAATTGCTTCCTCACGTAGTAACTCTGTAGCAATTATTTCATCAAGTATTTGATCGTCACTGACTTGTGGGTTGCCTCTGGATTCTTTAAACAATTTAACATCATCTATACTGATGACAATATCATTCACTGTTGCAGCGATTTGATCGGCAGGTATATCTGTTGCAGGTGCAGAATTATTGCTACTAGTGTTTTCTTCATTACATGCAGACAGAAGCAGTACACTTGAAGCTATTACTATAGCGGATAAACGTGACATAAAATTTTCCTGGGTTAGTAAAGTAGGGTTGTAGTTATGGAAGTACTTTCTTAAAAGGTTTGACGGTGACTTGTTTATACACACTGGCTTCGATGTATGGATCAGCATCAGCCCACGATTGTGCGTCTTCTAACGACTCAAATTCAGCAATAATAAGGCTGCCTGTAAATCCTGCCTCACCTGGGTCTTCATTATCAATGGCAGGGTGGGGACCTGCAATAAGCAGCTTGCCGGCATCAGCTAATGCTTTCAAGCGCTGCACATGCTTTGGTCGTGCGCTCATGCGTTTTTCTAGGCTATTATCAACATCTTCACTTATGATTGCGTACCACATAGTTTAGTTCACTCTTCTGGTTTAATTGAAATATAGCGGCTTAAAATGACCATTTGAACGATAATAAAGGCAAATGTCAGGCCTAGCATGCCAAATAACTTGAAATTGACCCAAACCTCCTCGCTGAAATTATAGGCGATGTAGAGATTCATTACGGCTACGACAACAAAGAAAATAATCCATCCTGTGTTAAGTTTTTGCCAGATGTGTCTAGGTGCGTCGATTGCGCCGCCCAAAAAACGTTGTGCCAGTGGCTTGTCTCCAATGAAAGTACTGGCAAAAAATATTAAAGCAAATATTAGATTAATGACGGTAGGCTTCCATTTTATAAATGTAGGGTCATGTAGTAGTAAAGTGGTGCCACCAAAAATAATGAAGAACACAAATGTGATAGTTTGGTTTTTGTTAAATGATTTATGCTTTAGGTAATGCAGTAGTACTGTTAGTCCAGAAAAAATGATGGCAACCAAGGTCGCAAAGTAAATAGCATCGGTTTCCTTGCCGGCGATTAGTGTAAACGGCATTGCATTGTTTATTGAGTCGACCACAGGAATAGGTATAAGCGAATAAAGCTTATACGCGGCGAAAAATAAAATAACGGGTAAAAACTCAATCAAAAACTGCATTCATGAACCTTATGCGATGGATTGCCTAAATGGGTGGCTAGTATATTTATGATTTTAATCAAGAGTCGCGTATTGTAGCCGATTTAATTATTTCTGATAGTTGTAAAGACAAATAAAACCTATATTCAGATGAGTCAGTATTTTTCTATCCACCCGGTTAATCCTCAGCGGCGTCTAATCAAACAGGCGGTTGAGATGATCAAACAAGGCGCGCTAGTCGTGTACCCTACGGATTCATGTTATGCCTTTGGTTGCCATCTTGGCGACAAAGAAGCGCTAGACCGAATACGGCGTATACGTCAGGTGGATGAAAAGCATAATTTTACTCTGGTATGCAGAGATCTTTCTGAATTAAGTAATTATGCTTATGTCGATAACACTATGTTTAGGTTATTGCGCAATTATACACCGGGGCCATTTACTTTTATTTTACGTGCCTCTAAGGAAGTGCCCAGACGTATGCAAGTTGCCAAGCGGAAAACTATTGGTTTGCGTATTCCGGACCATCCAGTTGCGCTGGATTTACTGGAAGCTCTAGGTGAACCACTTATGAGTAGCACACTGATTTTACCAGGTGATGAGACGCCCATGACAGATCCGGAAGACATGCGTGCGCGTTTAGCGCATCAAGTCGACTTGATTATTGATGGTGGTAATTGTGGTTTTGAACCCACTACGGTGGTCAATATGGTGGATTCAAGTTACAACATACTGCGTCAAGGTAAAGGTGAATTTAATCTCGCTTGATTATGCGTAGCACCATAGTAAGCAAGGCCGTATAATCAACCCAACAATGGACCTGATTATCAAGATTGCGCTGTATGCGCCTCCTATATTATTGGCGATTACCCTGCATGAAGTGGCGCACGGATGGGCTGCACGTTATTTAGGTGATCCAACCGCTGCTAGTTTGGGTCGCTTGTCATTGAATCCAATTAAGCATATCGATCCCGTGGGTACGGTTGCGGTGCCGGCAATTTTACTGGTGCTGGGTGGATTTTTATTTGGCTGGGCTAAACCTGTTCCTGTCAATATGCAACTACTTAATGATCCGAAACGTGATATGGCACTGGTTGCAGCAGCCGGGCCAGCATCTAATTTTGTTATGGCCGTGATGTGGGCATTTGCAATGAAGATAGGCTTGATGTCTGATTCGGAGTTAATGCGTTTGGTATTGGTAGAAATGGGTAAAGTAGGATTATTTATTAACTTAATTTTAATGGTGCTTAACTTAATTCCTATCCCACCTCTGGATGGTGGGCGTGTCCTTTCCGGAGTATTGCCGGACAATTTAAGTATGGCCTTGGCAAAGATTGAGCCATATGGATTATTTATAATATTTGGCTTGCTAGCGCTAGGAGTATTGCGATTCTTATTAGAAGGACCGCTGTCTTTTTTTCAATCTATTATTACTAAATTTGTTGGACTTTAATTTTATCTAATGTCTACCTCAACGACTCAAAATCAACGTGTATTGTCGGGAATGCGACCAACCGGGAAGCTGCATCTTGGACATTATCACGGCGTACTTAAAAACTGGATCGAATTGCAACACACACATGAGTGTTATTTTTTTGTCGCGGATTGGCATGCGTTGACTACGGACTATGACAATAGTAGCCAAATTGCCACTCATGTTACTGATATGGTGATTGACTGGTTGGCAGCAGGTGTTACACCAGGTACTGCCACTTTGTTTATTCAGTCGCGTATACCCGAACATGCCGAGTTGCATTTACTACTGTCTATGACTACGCCGTTGGGCTGGTTGGAGCGTGTTCCCAGCTATAAAGATCAGCAAGAAAAACTAAAAGAGAAAGATTTAGCTACCTATGGGTTTCTTGGTTACCCGTTATTGCAGGCCGCAGATATCTTAGTCTACAAGGCGGGCAATGTGCCTGTGGGTGAAGACCAGGTGGCGCATGTTGAGCTAACGCGAGAAGTGGCCAGGCGTTTTAATCATTTATATGGAAAAGAACCCGGCTTTGAAGAAAAAGCTAAGCAGGCAATTGCCAAAATGGGTAAAAAAAATGCCAAGTTATATAAAAAATTGCGTAAAGAATATTTAGAAAAAGGTGATATGGAGTCGCTCAATGTAGCTCAGGCATTACTCGAGTCTCAACAGAATATTTCACTTGGAGATCGGGAGCGTTTATTTGGCTACCTGGAAGGGACGGGCAAGATTATTCTGCCAGAGCCACAAGCTTTGTTAACGCAAGCTTCTAAAATGCCGGGCCTGGACGGGCAAAAAATGTCTAAATCATATGGCAATACTATTTCTTTGCGCGAAGATGCCAAGCAAGTGGAATCAAAGTTGCGCACTATGCCAACAGATCCTGCCAGAGTGCGGCGTACCGATCCAGGTGATCCGGCCAATTGCCCTGTGTGGCAGTTGCACGAAGTGTATTCTGATAATGAAGTGCAAGAATGGGTGAGAGAAGGCTGTACAACCGCAGGCATAGGCTGCGTGGAATGTAAGCAACCCGTGATTGAGGCGGTGCAGAATGAACTGAAGCCTATTCAAGAGCGTGCGCGTGAGTATGAGCAAGACCTGGCCACCGTACAGAGTATTATTAATGATGGTTGTGAGCAGGCAAGAGACATCGCACGTGATACACTAGAGGATGTCCGCCGGGCTATGGGATTAATTTACCGTTGATATATGTCTGAAGAGCAAACTAAACAAGCCGTCGATGGCGCTGTATCAGAACATGGGCCAGAACCTAGGCAAGCACAACAGAATGAAATGCCATTTGCCATGGTGCACGGCGAGCCAGTCACTGTTCCCCCGCAAGATCTTTATATTCCACCTGATGCGCTAGAGGTATTCCTGGATGCATTTGAGGGGCCGCTGGATTTATTGCTATATCTAATTAAACGCCAAAACCTTGATATTCTGGCATTGCCGATAGCTAATATCACTCATCAATACATAGAATACGTTGAGTTGATGAAAGAAATGCGTCTTGAGTTGGCAGCAGAGTATCTTGTTATGGCAGCTATGCTGGCAGAAATTAAATCGCGTATGTTGTTGCCGCGGCCGGTTGAAGACGCAGATGAAGAAGACCCGCGTGCAGAGTTGATTCGTCGTCTACAAGAGTATGAACGCTTTAAACAAGCGGCTGAAGATATTGATGGATTGCCACGTATGGAAAGAGATATTCATGAAATCAATGTCATTCAAACCGAAGTAGTGGTTGAAGAAAAATTGCCGCAAGTTGATTTAAAAGACCTTATGCACGCGTTAAATGAAGTACTAAAACGTGCAGAAATGTATGCTTCACATGAAATTCAGCAGGAGCCGCTCTCACTAAGGGAGCGTATGACTCAAGTTTTAAGTAGTTTGGCAGTGGATGACTTTATTGAATTTTCCAGTTTGTTCACTAAAGAAGAAGGACGTGACGGAGTGATCGTTACTTTTATTGCAATATTAGAACTGTTAAAAGAACGCGTAATTGAAATCGTGCAGTCAGAAATGTTTGCCCCAATTTATGTAAAGCCTGCTAGCCAGACAACTGAGAAGACCCCACTGTAAACGACCAGATGCAATAGGCCAGATAAAATAGGAGAGTCACCTTGGAGTTTAAGCAATTAAAAAATATTGTTGAGGCTGCTTTATTAGCCGCAGATCATCCATTGACTATAGATCAGATATTAAGACTGTTTGAAGATGACGAACAGCAACCAGCTAAAGACGATATAAGAAAAGCTATTACTGAATTACAAGAAGAATGTGCTGAACGTGGTTGCGAGTTAAAAAAAATTGCCAGTGGATTTCGTTATCAAACACGTGTCGATATACAACCCTGGGTATCTAAGCTGCGTGCTGAAAAACCACCACGATATTCGCGCGCGTTTATGGAGACGTTATCACTGATTGTTTATCGTCAACCAATTACGCGAGCAGAAATTGAAGATGTGCGTGGCGTATCTGTAAGCAGTAGTATTTTTAAAGTTTTGCTGGAACGTGAGTGGGTAAAAATTGTTGGGCACAAAGAAGTGCCTGGTCGCCCAGCTATGTATGGCACAACAAAAAAATTCCTCGACTATTTTAATCTAAATACTTTAAACGAGTTACCTTCATTGGCTGAAATTAAAGATTTAGATAAAGTGCATCCAGAACTAGAGTTCGACGAAGTTGAACAGAATGCTCCAGTTCAACTGGAAGTTATAGAAGGTGGCGCTGAGACGCGGCACTAAGTTTTTCATCTTCAACACGGTTGAAGCGCTATCAAATTAGCGCTAATTAATTTGATGTAATAAATGTGTTACATCATTCTTGCTAGGTAAATTCATGGCTGAACGTCTACATAAAGTGCTTGCACGTATGGGTGTGGGTTCGCGCCGTGAAATCGAGCGCTGGATCAAACAAGGTTTGGTCGAAGTTGATGGTCAAATTGCCCAGCTTGGCCAAAGCTCGGAAGGTGTTAAGCAGGTTTGTGTTAATGGTGTTAATTTTACACTACAGAAAGAAATTCCGACTCAATTTCTTCAGTACCATAAACCTGATAATGAAATCTGTTCACGCAAAGATCCCGAAAACCGGCAAACAGTGTATGACCATCTACCTAAATTAACACAAGGGCGCTGGGTTGCGATTGGACGTTTGGATTTAACTACTAGTGGCATTTTATTGTTTACAACTAACGGTGAAATAGCCAATGCATTAATGCATCCAAGTGCAGGCGTTGACCGAGAATACATGGTTAGAGTACACGGTAAAGTTACCCCGGAAATTATTTATCATTTACTTGAAGGCGTTAAACTTGACGATGGTGTCGCACGTTTTACGGATGTGCAAGAACGCTCAAGTAAAGGTACGAATAAATGGTTACAGGTGGTACTACAGGAAGGGAGAAATCATGAGATTAAACGCATGTTTGAATCGCAAGGTTTGCAAGTTACACGCCTTATTCGTATTCGTTTTGGTCCCATTGCATTAGATGATGCATTAAAAAAAGGGCAGTATCGAACATTAACCAATAAAGAAGTTAAAGCTTTAAACGCAATTGTTTACCAAGCAGAATAAAAACCCCTAAGTTACAAATCACACCAATAGGGACGGTCGATTTTATCGCAGTCGCCGTTATCAGAAAAAGAATCCAGCCACTTTTTGCCTTCATCAGAAGAGAGCAGTTTCACGGAAAATACTATTACGAACAATAGTAAGCATATTACTAGTGAGCTATATAAAATTTTAATGTTAGAAACTTTTTTAAGAGCAATAAAGTCTGTATGCACGAGTATTATCAACAGCCCTATAATTGCACTGACAATGATTAATATTAACAGTAAGCTATTCGCTAAAGTCATATTGTTTGTCCGCCTAATATATTTCTCATACTTTAATTGTAGTTTATTTATTACATGCAAGGGTATGACGGCGAGCAGTTAAAACCCATCTTCTAGCCTGAAACAATGCGACTGAAAGAACGTGTCAGTTGATATATATCAATATATTATAATATAAGTCG
>JANQKJ010000112.1 GCA_028281205.1 Gammaproteobacteria bacterium | reverse complement strand
AACTACCACCCAAATCCAACCGATTAATAATGCCAGCCAAACCTCAGGAGCAACGCTGATCCACGACTTCCATGTGGGATTGGAACATATTAGATTTCGTCGGCTATCTTGATATGAGAGCATATTAATTTCTTCATGCGATCCTCTTATTAATACGCCCAGTGATTGGAAGGAGCTAAGTGGATCGGATTATTGTTTGCATAACTTCTCCAAAAAAGCTATATCATCAGCGTCAATTTTGCGACTAGAGTCTTTAGCGGAGATTTTCTTTAATTTGAGCATATCGCATGGACAGGGATATTTAACCTCTTCCCCTTCAAGTTTTCCATGAATACTTCTACTAAATATATCTTGAAATGCCAAGTTGTCTACCGATGTAATAACTTCTACGTTGCCTGGTAATGGGAGCTTTTTCTTAGGTTTCAATAGTTGCTCAGATCTAAAGTTAGGCGCATATCCTAGCATTTCGATCACGGTCTCATAAACAGACTCATAATTGCTTTTGTTGATATTAACCCAATAATCATAATCTTCAGTATCTCGGCTCATTCCGAGCATTTTCATCGCCCTTCCGCCAATCAATAACACATCGACGTTTAGCCCATTGAACCGTTGCAGAAACAATTTACTCATATTTGCACATAGCACTTATATGATGTTGGTTAATTCTACATGTTTCCGTAAGTGATTATTCCACGCAGCATTACATTTTTACGGTCTTGGCTTGCTGGCAGGTGGGTATTTCCACCTAGCGAAGCCAAA
Source organism: Gammaproteobacteria bacterium (assembly GCA_028281205.1). Lineage (GTDB taxonomy): Bacteria > Pseudomonadota > Gammaproteobacteria > UBA4575 > UBA4575 > UBA1858. The sequence goes on along the minus strand of JANQKJ010000112.1, from coordinate 1,500 downwards.
CTGGGGGTATTTTTGGGGGTACATTCCAGGTGTGTGAATCTGATACCCCCAGATACTAGAAATTGGTGTCGATTAGCTGAGTTGTTTTGCGGGATTCGGTTATGCTGAGTTGTGTTTCGTGGTGCTATAGGCAACGGGCATCCACGCTTTGGGTTAATAAAAACAATTACTTAGGGATGGGGCGATTCACTGTTTCTAATTCATAATGCTGGGGTCGATGGTTCAAGTCCATCTGTAGCATTAAGGTTGATTGCTATCTTTTGGTGCCGTTTTCAATAATTCAGCTAGCTCCATTGGATGAGAACGATTAGCATTATGACCGCTGTTCAATGTTCGGATCGTCCACCCACGCGCCTCAGCTCGTTGCCAAGATGAATTTGAAGCACGCTTTTCATTAACCTGATCCGGAGAAACAAAGGCGATGAAAGTTGCTGGAAGTTGCCTGGCTAAAGTATTTTTAAATGATACAGGCTCAGTTAAGGTCTTGAGTGGTTGCGGCACATCACGAGGAAAGGGTTTGCTGATATCTAACCAGGAAAAATAGACCCGGTCGTCTTGAACCTTATGACTTGATGGTAGCGGTCCCCATATATCGAGTGCTGACATACCATCATCTGGCACAGCTGCGTCGAGGAAAATAACATGATGGATGCGCTCAGGCAACCGATCCATGACGCCTGTTACAACCATTCCACCATAGCTATGGGCAACAAGCACAATATCGTAAAGTTCTTCGAATAAGATAAGATTGACAATATCATCAATGTGCGTGGTGAGGTTGGTATCTGAATTGGCAAGATGTACCTTTTCACCTAAACCAGTAAGCGTTGGCCGATAAACTGCATGGCTATCAGATGTCAGAAGCTTGTCTATCGTTTTCCAGCTCCAGCCACCACCGGCAGCACCATGAACAATGACATAAGTATAATTCTCGTTATTTTCTGCGTTGTGCTTACAAGCAGGGAGTAATACTCCTGTGAAAACACAAATTACGAATGTCATTTGTAAAAGATAGTTTTTCATTTAACCTAGTCTTTTTTATTAAGATTTAACAACTAAACTGTGCAGTACAAACGAAGCCTAAGGCAGTTTAGATCCCAACGAGGACATTGTCGGTTGTTGCTAATTCCATTCGGACCATACTTTATCATTCAATTTAGTTGCTAAGTCTTCTGCATTTTCTGGATTTAGCCGAGAAATGTCAAAATATTGTTTACTGCCCAACATTCCTCCCGGACTATCCTTTACAAAATTTGTTTCAAATAATTGACCAAGAAGAAATATTCTAACGGGGTACTCACTTGGTCTAAACGTATTTACTTTGTCTTTTGCAAGAGTTAATAAATCGCTTGTGGATTTGTCTATATTTTTCCAAAGCAATGTTGCAGTGGTTTCATTCTCTACATCAATCACGGCTTCTATGTCAGATACGTATTCAACACATTTTTGTCTATACATGCCAAAATATTTACAGCGTCCGTGGGTGTATGCGCCACTTTT
>JANQKJ010000107.1 GCA_028281205.1 Gammaproteobacteria bacterium | reverse complement strand
TCTTTACACCAATTCGAGAATTATTTGCTGGCACACAGGAGGCTCGTTCGCGCGGTTACAAAGTGGGCCGTTTCAGTTTTAACGTTAAAGGTGGCCGCTGTGAAGCTTGCCAAGGCGATGGTGTTATCCGCGTAGAGATGCATTTCTTGCCCGACGTATATGTTCCTTGTGAAGTCTGTAAAAGTAAACGCTATAACCGGGAAACACTAGAAATTCAGTATAAAGGCAAGAATATTTATGATGTTTTACAGATGACTATCGAAGATGCTTTAGAGTTTTTTAGTGCAGTGCCTGTGATTAAACGTAAACTCGAAACGCTGGTTTCTGTAGGACTCACTTACATCACACTTGGTCAAAGTGCGACAACATTATCCGGCGGAGAAGCACAGCGGGTAAAACTTTCACGTGAATTATCTAAACGTGATACTGGAAAAACACTATATATTCTTGATGAACCAACAACTGGTTTGCATTTTCATGATGTTGAACAATTGCTTAAAGTGCTGCATACACTTCGAGATCATGGCAACACATTAATTGTCATCGAACATAATTTAGATGTTATTAAAACCGCTGATTGGATTATTGACCTTGGCCCTGAAGGTGGTTCTGGCGGAGGCGAGATAGTCGCACAGGGGGCGCCTGAAGATGTGGTTAAATGTAAGAATTCATATACTGGAAAGCACTTATCTACAGTGCTCAAGTAAGTTTTAGCCTTTCAAATAAACAGCCAGGCGATACCTGGCTTTTTATTTGATCAACTTCATATTTGTTTACTCTGGTCGATCTACCAATTCAACCAATGCCATCGGTGCATTATCACCTGCACGGAATCCGCACTTAAGAATACGCAAGTAGCCTCCTGGACGCTCTTTATAGCGTGGACCAAGTTCGGTAAATAATTTACCTACAGCAGCTTTATCGCGTAAACGAGAAAAGACCAATCGACGTTGTGCAACTGAATCTTGCTTTGCTTTGGTAATCAATGGCTCAATCACACGGCGTAGTTCTTTTGCTTTCGGCAATGTGGTTTTAATTATTTCATGCTCAACAAGTGAGACCGCCATGTTTTGCAGCATCGCATTGCGATGCGCATCTGTTCTGTTTAGTTTTCTACCAGAGTGTCTATGTCTCATAATTCTTTACCTGCAAACTTATAACAAAGGTTTGCGTTCTTCTTTCATATGGGCTGGTGGCCAGTTCTCCAAGCGCATACCAAGTGACAAACCATGCGAACCTAACACATCTTTAATTTCAGTCAGTGACTTCTTACCTAAGTTAGGTGTTTTTAATAGCTCAACTTCAGTACGCTGAATAAGGTCACCAATATAATATATGTTTTCTGCTTTTAAGCAGTTTGCTGAGCGCACTGTTAACTCTAGATCATCTACAGGACGCATCAGAATTGGATCAATTTCAGCTTCATTAGTGACTTGCTCTTCTTGTTCGTCGCCTTGCAGATCAACAAATACTGTTAACTGTTGCTGAAGAATACCAGCCGCTTTACGAACTGTTTCTTCAGGATCCACTGTACCGTCAGTTTGCAAATCAATAATCAGCTTATCCAAGTTTGTTCGCTGTTCCACACGTGCACTTTCTACTGCATAAGAGACACGTCGAACTGGACTAAAGCTTGCGTCCAGTAGCAAGGTACCAATTGCTCTATCTTCATCAGAACCTCTGTGAGTAGATGGTACATAACCACGTCCTTTAGCTACTTTAAGTGTCATATTAATTGAACCACCTGAAGTAATGTGAGCAATCACATGATCAGGGTTTACAATTTCAACATCATGATCACCTTGAATGTCCGCTGCAGTTAACACTCCAGGGCCAGATTTATTAATCGTTAATGTGGATTCATTTTTATTATGCATTTTAATTGCCAAACCCTTTAGGTTTAGCAAAATATCAACTACATCTTCCTGCACGCCTTCGATTGCTGTGTACTCATGCAGCACACCTTCAATTTGTGCTTCAACTACTGCACAACCTTGAATTGAAGACAATAAAATGCGTCGTAAAGCATTACCCAGCGTATGACCAAAGCCTCTCTCTAAAGGTTCTAAGACAATTTTTGCACTCTGTGGATTAATGACATTAACGTCAACTAACCGAGGTTTGAGTAACTCGTTTGAACTTGCCATATATATGACCTCTTACGCCGTGTTTACTTAAAAAAATAAGGATTACTTAGAATATAGCTCGACTACGAGCGATTCATTAATATCTGAAGGCAAATCGCTTCTTTCTGGAGCAGATTTGAATGTACCTACCATTTTCTTGGTATCGACCGTGACCCAATCAGGAAAACCAAATTGCTCCGCAGTATTCAGTGCGTCTTGGATACGTAATTGTTTACGTGCTTTTTCTCGCACTGACACAACATCATCCGCTTTAACCTGATAAGAAGGGATGTTTACAACATCACCATTCACTTCAATTGATTTGTGGCTTACAAGTTGACGACATTCGGCACGTGTTACACCAAAACCCATGCGATATACAACATTATCAAGACGGCATTCTAAAAGCTCTAACAGATTCTCACCCGTTGAACCTTTTTTTAGGTTTGCCTTCTTGTAGTAATTGCGAAATTGTTTCTCTAGTACACCATACATGCGACGCAGCTTTTGCTTTTCACGCAACTGCAAACCATAATCTGAGGTTCTGCCACGCTTATCACCGTGCTGACCTGGAACTTTATCCGCTTTGCATTTTGAATCTAATGGTCGAAGACGACTTTTAAGGAGTAAATCCGTTCCTTCGCGACGACTTAACTTACATTTTGGTCCTAAATATCTAGCCATACTACTTACACTCTACGCTTTTTAGGTGGGCGACAGCCATTGTGAGGAATCGGTGTGATATCCGAGATATTGGTAATTTTAAAACCTAAGGCATTAAGTGAGCGCACAGCAGATTCGCGCCCTGGACCTGGGCCTTTGACTAATACATCAAGGTTTTTCATGCCGTATTCTAACGCTACATTCCCACATCGCTCAGCAGCTACTTGGGCTGCGAATGGCGTGCTTTTGCGTGAGCCTCGAAAGCCAGACCCACCTGACGTTGCCCAAGCTAACGCATTGCCCTGGCGGTCAGTAATAGTAATGATGGTATTGTTGAAGGACGCGTTGATATGAGCGATGCCGTCTGTGACCACTCTTTTTATTTTTTTCTTACCGCGACCTGCGCTGGATGTTGCCATATATATTAACCTTGATTATGTCGTATCTTATATTCTTTTAGTATTAAGACTTATCTCTTAATGGGGCGACGTGGCCCTTTACGTGTACGCGCATTTGTCTTAGTACGCTGACCACGCAGTGGCAAACCGCGTCGATGACGAATCCCACGGTAGGTACCCAAATCCATTAAGCGCTTGATGTTCATAGAAATTTCACGTCGAAGATCACCTTCAACCTGGAATTTAGCGACTTCAGTACGCAGCTTTTCAATCTCGTCTTCAGTCAAATCTTTAATCTTAGCTGAAGGACTTACTCCCGTTGCTGCACAAATCTCTCGAGAACGAGTACGCCCAATACCAAAAATCGCAGTTAATGCGATTTCAGTGTGCTTTTGCACAGGGATATTTATTCCGGCAATACGTGCCACATTACACTCCTAACGTTGTTTCAATTGCGCCATTTTGAGCATTTTCTGAACTAGCTTATGCGACGGCAAGCCGCGAATTTTACCAATAAAATCACGCGTTTCAATCACAATCTCGTCCTAATACTAGCCCTGTCGCTGCTTATGTCTTGGATCGACACAAATCACGCGTACCACGCGATTGCGACGGATCACCTTACAGTTGCGGCATAGTTTTTTTACTGAGGCCCTAACTTTCATTTCTATTTCCTATCAATTAGCCTAGCGGTAGCAATTATGACTGCTTAACGAAGCTGTCCCGCTCGACCACCTTTTAAATTTGCTTTCTTCATTAACCCTTCGTATTGGTGTGACATAAGATGCGATTGCACTTGGGCAATAAAATCCATCACCACCACCACGATGATCAAAAGTGATGTTCCACCGAAGTAAAATGGCACATTCCACTTAAGAATCAAGAATTCTGGCATTAAACATACCAATGTTATGTAAATTGCACCTACCGCAGTTAAACGCGTAAGTACTGAATCTATATAACGAGCACTTTGATCGCCAGGTCTTATACCTGGGATAAATGCGCCGGAACGCTTTAAATTATCTGCAGTTTCACGCGAATCAAACACAATCGCTGTGTAAAAGAAGCAGAAAAACACAATCGCTAACGCATAAAACAACACATATAGTGGTTGCCCTGGCGCTAATGTTGCTGAGATATCAGACAACCATCCCATACCTTCAACGTTTCCGGCCCATTGGCCTAATGTCGCAGGAAATAAAA
>JANQKJ010000106.1 GCA_028281205.1 Gammaproteobacteria bacterium | reverse complement strand
TAGTGAGAGCCTACAAGCAGGAGATACCGTGCGGGTAGTTGTTGAAGGCATCGGCGAATTAATCAACTCAGTAAAACAATCACCCATCTAGTGCGGTTTAACGAAATCTGATTTGTTTCACGCTAGGCAATCTTGTTACTACTCTATATGTGACTTGATATCTTATGTAACTATGATTAGCTGACCTTAGCATGTTTGCCACAAGCACCGGAGGTAATCTTCGCTACTAAACCTAATCACCACCCAGATATATCATCATACTCAACTACATTCGTAAGCCTTGTACATATCAGCGACAGATTTTTCAACAAGTTTTTTTAACACATTCCGATCGATGTCATCAAGCGTTTTGACATATAGACAGGACTTTCCCGTTTTGAATTTACCCAGTTTTTTCATCAAGCTATTGTATCGAGAAAAACCCAGCATAATATAAATCGAAATATTCTGTTTTCGAGGAGAGAATCCAACGATAGGCCAGTCACCTTCCCTGCCAGTTGCATACTTATAATGGTAGCTGCCAAATCCGACAATGCTTGTTCCCCACATCTTTGGTTTTTTACCAGTCACCAATTGCATCAAATCGATCAAATCAAAACAATCTCTGAGTTTCTGGCCGTCACACGTAGATTTCAGAAACCGGTTCACACTGGCATTGGTTGGCTTAGTTTTCAGTTCAGTCATGGTGATATCCTATTGAAACCTATTCATGAATTTGATCATCAAATTCCATCTGTTCTTCGCACCATTATCTTCGCGCCATAATAGCGACCTATAGACAGCTGCATACCCTAATGGTACTAGCATTGCGTCTAGCTATATTTAATCCTCTTATCATCTAACTCCCTTGTCATATTGCAGTAATACGTCGCAAACATTAGAATGCCAGCATAGTCGGATAAAAATTGGCAGCTCACAAAATGTATATGAGAGCGCCTCAAAATAAATCAGGTTTACGGAAATATTTCCACCATTTAGTATTTGTAAGCATTGACAATATGAAAATATACCTGGTTTACAAGACAATATAGTGGCATCTTACTCTGTTACAATTTGTGGTAATCATGTTTTAATGACACATAGATTGCTTATTGTTCTTCTTTTGCAAGGATGTCCGAATAGTTTACATCTTAATGCTACGTTTTACCGTTAGCCGTACATTAAGATTCAAAATAATGAGAATAGGCATATTTGGCCGGTTTAAAACCTCATTTTTACGCTGTATACGAGTTTATGTTGGCGGCCCTGCTTTGTATATGAGACGATTTAAATGAAACTGCTAATCAACACATCTTTAGTCCTCTCTCTTTTATTGCCCACGCTGTCATCTGCTATTCCACTTGACAGCACCTCTAAATGGGAAGAAACAACTGGTTCCGACGAGCTTATTATTTCAAATCTGAATATTACTAAAGATGGTTATAGCGTCTATTACTACAGGTTAAACGAAGATAATTTACACCCTGATACTTCCTACATGAAATACGCATTAAATTTTCTTCCAGTCTATTACACCACCTATGCGTCCCCATACGCTAACGATAACAACATCAAAAATAGCAACAATAACGCTATCATGCGTCGAATGACTTTCAACTCAATGCTAGACGAATTTATCAATAAAGGCACGTCACCCTTTAGTTATATTCAAAGCCTATCGGAGACAGATCGATTCCTTGATGCCAGACGAACCATCGGTAACAACTGGACTTTAAGTCAATCTAAAATAGGCAATACTCCCATATTGCCCTTTTCAGAAGTGTTTAACACTAACAGCAAAGAGGTGATCAATCATCAACAGCGTTTGGATGTCCCCACTGGCACCACATTGATGATATTTGGTCTTGGCTTAGTTGGTTTAGGCCTAATACATCGCCCTTTTTCTATATAAAAGGGCCTATATAAAAATGCTTTGACTTAATACGACGATCCCAGTGACGGCCTATTAGGGAAATGAGCACTGGCCTTATTTACGAGCTTTAGCGGATTGATGAATCTACCAAATTGTCAGATATTTCGAAATGATCACGGTCAATTCGATGGACATGGCAAAATCGATAATGCAATATTTCTTCAATTGCTTCACATAAATCACCAAACCGCCCGTCGTTATCTACTTCAGAACTTCTAGGATCAGTTAACGAAGGATAGGCATAGGTGCCTACCGAATGGACTTGCAATGTAGCCGTTTCTAAGCGCAAACTCCACTTAAATCCATGGGATACAAAAAGCGAGCTGATTGTGCCATCTTCTTCGACTTCATCAAACTCAGCAATGTCATAATTTTCTTTCCAATCTACTAGTTCTAACGGCTCTACATGCTCCCAAAACAGTTTCCACTCACTGTCTTCAACAACTGTTTTCGTTACTTCTTTTCGCCAGTTCTTAAAGGTTTCGTCCGATATGATCCGTATATGCGTTATTGTATTGTCAGTGTATTCAAAAATATCCATCCAACCATCTTTATCTTTGGCAAAAAATTCAAATTTCTTAGGTGCTAGTTGAGACATAGTGTTTACCGCAGATTTAATTATTTATATATACCAGACTCAATACCTTACTCGCCTGACTTAAACTAATTACAATAATATGTTTGGTTGATACTTAAAAAAGCAATCTCGATCAATACGATCAATATGACAAAAGCGATAATGTAATACCTCTTCAAGTGCTTCACAAAGATCGCCAAACAAGCCGTCTGAATTATATATCAGTTCATTAGGGTTATTTTCTGAAGGATAGGCATAAATGCCCATACTAGAATAAATTTGCGTATCTATTTCAAAATAGATACGCCACTTAAAGCCGCGAGATACCACCAAATCACTATCATTATTATCAGCTTGTTGCTGGCGAGATTGAGCAATATCGTAGATATCGTGCCAATGCTGCAATTTAAGTGGCTCACATAAAGCTGTAAAAAACTGCCAGTCAGCTTCATCAACCGGCGTATTTTTTACTGTTTTAGTCCAAGTCTGAAAATTTTCATCTGAAGTTAATCGAACATGAACAATATTACCGTCAACATATTCAATCTCGTCCATCCAGCCATCTATGTCTTTGGCAAAAAACTCAAATTTCTTAGGAATCAGGTCAGTCATCTAAGCTACTACTCTTATAACTTTAAGACATCGGGTCAACACTCAATGAATAAGAAATTAGTTAGTATTCCCTGTTTGATTCCACTCAAACCTACAGTATGCTAAGTTCTTCTATTTAATATAGCCTATTGCCGACCAATTAATAGACTTTCTTTAACGATTTCTTTCAAAATTCAACAGCATAGATTCATTTCAACTGAACCTCTATAAAAGCAAACTGCTTTCGTTATATATTGCTTGTTTATTAAAACTAAAACAGCTAATCAAGCAGCTCTATAGCATACCTTCATATGACATATTAATAGAAATACGATAATGGATTTCGCAAGATATACAGCAATTACCATCATCTAGGGAATCTCTGAATAATAGAGAAATATCGCTAAAAAACTTAAAGATTTTGACAATCCTAACTCTCTCTAAAAACAAAAAAAGTGTTTATATCTAATCACAATAACCTAATACTAATGTTGAAAAATTTTTTATGTTTGGGCTGGCCTAGCTGTTCTATAATAAATAAACAACCATACAGGATTTAGATATGATTAATATCTTAGTAGTAGACGACCAGCTAGTAATGCGTAATATGTTTAAAAATATATTGGAACCGGAAGGCTACAATATCACTCTAGCTGAGGATGGCTCGATCGCTTACAACAAAGCAATGTCTAACAAATACGATATCGTATTATCAGACCTGTATATGCCCAAACTAAATGGCATTGAGTTAACTAAAAAACTACGTGATTCAAAACAATATCGAGGCATACCTATCTTGATTGTCAGTACCGAAGGTGCACAAGAGAAAAAAATGGAAGGTAAAGCAGCAGGCGCATCTGGCTGGATTGTTAAACCCATCACTGGCAATGTTTTACTACCTACAATTAAAAATTTAATCAACTAATCAACTAATCAACTAATCAACTAATCAACTAATCAACTAATCAACTAGCTAAATTAACCTCAAGCGATGACAGCAGTTAGCAATAGCAGTATTGTGCTAACAATCCAGGTAACATTACCAGCACTTCATTTTCAAAACGCGCTCAGGCTCTAACAACCTAGAGACCACACGTTTTTTTGATCACAAAAAACCCACCCATGTTACAGATAATGATAAGTCTAGATCCTCTAACTTAATCCACCCCACTAGTTAATATTAGTCATTACCCCATTGTTAATAGCGGAAACCGTGATGTATCGACAAATAACTGCTTGTAACTACTTGCCAAAACAAGAATACTGTATATAATAACAGTATTCGGATTTATCAGCAATCCTGAAATAAGTAATAGTAAAACAGTAAAAAGCAAACAGAGAAAAAGCGAAAAAACGGCAGATAAAAAACAAGTAAGAAATAAGTAGGATAAAACAAATAGGATAATAGACAATAGCAATAGACCCACTCATTCAGTTGGCCACAACATGAAAGATACAACTAATAACACAAATAAAGACCGCTTCCGAAAGTCTTTAACAAAAGCCGCCTATTATCCCAGTCAGTCTATGGCAAAGGCTGCATTATATGACTCAGTACCATTATTCAAAAAAAAGGGGCGTGGCGCTATTTCAAATACGCAAAATAGGTTTGCTACGCAATCATCAGATCTGTTTTATAACGACACCCACGCTCTAATAACCGACAACAACCAAAGCAAGCCAACGGAATACATCGCGGAACATGCTAAATCAATTATCACCTGCAACCGATCTCCAGATATTCCATTTGACCGTTCAATCAACCCCTATCGTGGTTGCGAACACGGTTGTGTTTACTGTTTTGCCAGACCTAGCCATAGCTACCTTGATTTATCACCTGGTTTAGATTTTGAAAGCAAAATATTTTACAAACGAAATGCTGCGGAACTACTCACTAAGGAAATAGCTAAAACCAATTACCGCTGCTCAACTATCGCGCTAGGTGTAAATACAGATGCTTACCAACCTATTGAAAAGCAACTGGGCCTTACCAGAGAGTTACTTACAGTACTATTACGTTGCAGACACCCAGTCTCTATCATTACTAAAAGCAGTTTAATATTGCGTGATTTGGATATATTAACCAAGCTTGCCCAACACAACTTAATTTCTGTCATGATCAGTGTCACAACATTAGATGACAAACTAAAAAGAATCATGGAACCACGAACAGCAAACGCAGCTGCACGCATTAAAACTATCGCTACATTAAGTGATCACAATATTCCTGTTGGTGTCTTAGCTGCGCCAATGATTCCAAAAGTTAATGACAACGAGTTGGAAGCTATACTGAAGGCGTGCCAAATTGCCGGTGCTAGCCGTGCAGGTTATATTCTGCTTAGGTTACCTTTTGAATTACAAACTATTCTTATAGAATGGCTAAAAGTTCACTTTCCTGACAGAGCCGATTCTGTCATGAATATATTATCCAGTTGCCATGGCGGCAAAGCCTACCGCTCTCATTTTGGTAAACGCATGACGGGTTCTGGGACTTACTCAGAGGTTTTATCGCAACGCTTCTATATTGCTTGTAAGAAATTAAAGCTCACCGGACACGCCATCCAACTTAACACTCAGGACTTTATCAAACCAAGGCAACAATCGGAAAACAATATTGGAGAATCCAATAAAAAAATTCAGGCACTTGAGCTAAACACAACAAACCAGCGCCAAATGAGTTTATTTTTATAAAAACGATAGTTGCCAACCGCCATAAAACTATCACGTTATTGTATTACCAATTCCAAAAAGTCGGAATTGACGTAATAAACATCGCTGCCGTATTTTTTCCCCAGTTTGCTTTGGCTATAAATTAGTACACTATGACCTAAGACGATTTAATAAATTGAGCAGATTTCGTCATACTGTAATCATAGTCATTATTACTAATAATGTCGTGCACTAGGATAAGAAGACGGCTATCCTCTTAAATAGAAAATCAGTATTATCTGTAACTAGTGGCATATCACTAAAGTTCACTCACAGCATGCATATCACAGAGGTTAGCGCAGATCTATGGACGGTGATTTCTTTAGCCAACTGACCATTGTTTTAACGGCATCGCTAATCCTAAGTACTATCGTTAAGCGCCTGGGCCAACCATCGATTCTAGCTTATATCTTTGTTGGCTGCTTATTGGGACCAACGGCTTTCGCTAAAGTCACCTCTCTTGATGAATTCGCTTTTATTTCTGAATTTGGCGTTGTTTTTCTTCTCTTCACCTTGGGCCTTGAATTTTCTCTAGACCGTTTAGTTACCCTTAAACGTGCTGTATTTGTTTTGGGTAGCGTGCAAGTCATTGTCTGTAGTCTGGTATTCTTTATAGCGCTGCATCAGTGGGGAATTTCTACTCAAGCAAGCTTTGTACTAGCCGGCTCTTTAGCGTTTTCATCAACAGCTATTGTCAGTAAATTACTAACCGACCGCCAAGAACTCGGCTTTGACTATGCCCAACTAGCCGTCGGTATGCTGCTATTTCAAGATCTGGCAGCAATACTGTTTCTCATCATCACGCCAAATCTCGCCGACGGGGTAAGCAATGATGTAATGATGATTACATTAAGCCAGGCTTTAGGCAAAGGGCTTATTTTATTTCTTGTGCTAATGGCTGTCGGCAAATGGATATTACCCCATATTTATCATGAAGTTGCAAAAACCCACTCCGATGAGATTTTTGTACTATCAACACTTGTTATCATCCTACTATCGTCATGGATCACACATTATTTTCATCTGTCTATGGCGCTAGGAGGCTTTGTCATTGGCATGATGTTGGGCGAATC
>JANQKJ010000102.1 GCA_028281205.1 Gammaproteobacteria bacterium | reverse complement strand
TATGCTGCCTGGAAGATTGCTAAAGAAAAATGCAATTCGATATTTGCCTGTGGTATTAATAATGAATCAGATATAGACAGTATTAGATCTTTTGATGTTGATAAAAAAATTAATGTGCAATTGCTAAATATATTTAAAAATGATTTGAGCAATATCAATATTTCAATAGTCTCTGGGGAGTTTATTGCCTTGGATGGGAATAATGGTAGTGGTAAGTCAAGTATTTTGAAACTAATAAGTGGTATTGAAAGTCCTGATCTGGGGGAGGTGCTAATAAATGATTACCCTATAAGCGATTACAGTCATAAAGACATAAATAAAGTTATTTCATTTATTTCTAAACATACACCTATCCTAAAAGGCAGCTTTAGAAAAGCATTAACACTTGATATTCAACCTAGGCCAGATGATGAGACAATTGAGCAATTAATTATTCGTTTTGGACTTAATAACATCTACTCTAGGGTGGGTGGGTTAGACGGCAAGATATCAGAAAATGGTAATAATCTGTCTGAAGGTGAAATTCTGCGTATTAAGATGATGCGCGCATATTTTAAGAAACCAAAATTACTTTTAATCGATAATTCAATTAAATTTCTCGATGATAGTGGCACGCATTGCCTAATTTCTCTTATTAAAGAGCTACAAGCCACTACAATAATAATTAGCAATAATCCAGCGATTACCAAGGAAGTAGATCGTATTTGGTATTTAAATACTTAGTGTATCTTTTATAGTCTGACTTGCTTGTATTACATATTTAAATAATTAAAGCGCAAGAAAACTTGATATACATCAGTTAGCTTTTTATTTCATATTGGTATCGTACTGCCGGTGTTGGGCTGACCGTAGATAAATGAAGCTTAGTCAAATTCAGCGGTAACTCTCAATAAGGGATTTGTTCGATAACATTAATGTCCAGTGTAACTGGATATTGCATAAGAGTTGATCAATATTTGATTTGCGTTATGGATAAAGCATTTTCATTTTTTTTAGTATTGCGTCTTTTATTTCAGCCAACGACCGTATTTAAAGTCCTGTCTGATTTGCAACCTTCAAGCGTTGTTGTATTTCTGAAAATAGCTTTGTGGTTTGGCATATTGCCGCCATTATTTGCTTACATAGGTGCAAGTAATTATGGTTGGCGCTTGGGCAACGTTGAACCATTGTTTTTACCTAATCAAACTCTTGTAGTAATAAGCATCGCATATTTTATTGCATTACTATTAGGTTTTATTAGCACCTCTATAGTGTCGCGCTGGATGGCGAGTACCTATGGCGCTAGACATGCGTTGGGGGTTCATTTTGCGATGATCTCTATCGTTGGTGCACCACTTGCACTGGGCAGTGTTATTCATTTATACCCAGATGTTTTTATTAATATTTTAGTGCTTGTGCCGGCAATTCTTTGGAGTATGTACTTACTCTATCGCGGGCTTCCCATTGTGTTACACACAACGCCAGAACGCGGCATGCTAATGGCTTCATCATTAATTGGTTATTTTCTAGTGGCTCTTGTTAGTTTACTTGGAATTACAGTAGCTCTTTGGAGTTACGGAATTGGTCCATCATTAGGAGTGTAATTGTGGCTGACCCTGCCAAATCATTATCTGTAGAAATATATAGTGACCGTATCGTTACAGTTTTAGTGATGTTTTCAATATTCTGGGCTGTGTTAGGCATGTTTGCAGGCGTCTATGTTGCAGCACAGCTAATTTGGCCAGAATTAAACTTTGACAACCCTTGGATTTCATTTGGAAGGTTACGCACATTCCATACTAATGTAGTGATATTCGGGTTTGCGGTATCCGCATTAATGGGTACAGCATACTATAGTGTGCAAAGGACCTGTCATGTGCGTCTGTTTGCACCTAATCTTGCGTGGTTCACTTGTTGGGCATGGCAAATCGCTATACTACTAGGCGGTCTGTCGCTACTTGGTGGATTAAATACTTCAAAAGAATATGCTGAACTGGAATGGCCATTTGATATTGCTATTACTGTAGTATGGGTGTGCTTTGCGATTGTGTTTTTTGGCACTATTGCTAAACGAAGAATTAAGGAAATATATATTTCCAATTGGTTTTATGGCGGCTTGATCATAGTTATCGCTATGCTCCATATAGTAAATAGTATGGAGTTGCCGGTTACACTCACTAAGTCATATTCATTATATGCAGGTGCGCAAGACGCGATTGTGCAATGGTGGTATGGACATAATGCAGTTGGTTTTTTGCTCACTGGTGGTTTCTTGGGCATGATGTATTACTTCCTGCCTAAACAAGCGGAACGGCCGATTTGGAGTTATCGTTTATCAATCGTTGCATTCTGGGCATTTGCATATAGTTATATTTGGGCTGGCCCGCATCACTTACACTTCAATGCCATTCCTGAATGGGTGCAAAATTTGGGTGTAATCATGAGTCTGATATTGCTTGCACCTTCCTGGGCTTCTATGGTGAATGGCATCATGACAGTCAGTACTGCATGGGAGAAGTTACGCACTGATCCAGCGTTAAAATTTATTGTACTGGCACTTGCATTTTATGGTTTAGCTACATTTGAAGGACCTATGATGGCAATTAAAAGTGTCAATGTGATTAGCCACTTTACTGATTGGACAGTGGGTCATGTTCATTCAGGCGCATTAGGTTGGAATGCACTAATTACTTTCGGCACCTTTTATTTCTTGGTTCCTAGATTAGTTGGCGCAAAATTATATAGCGTGCGTCTGGCTAATATTCACTTTTGGATGGCGTTAGCAGGAACCATTCTCTACATCGTAGCAATGTGGGGAGCGGGTGTATCGCAAGGTGTACTGTGGTTGGCACTCGATCAAATAGGCGAACTGCGTTATAGCTTTACTGACATTATGGCTGCAATGAATCCATATTATTTATTGCGTTTCATAGCCGGCTTAATCTTTTTATTAGGTGCAATGTTAATGGCCTTTAATTTCTCAATGACTATTATCGGGCGACGTACGATTGCAGTGAGGCCACCTATGCTCACGGAGTCAATGGCATGAATGGACTAGAGCTACATCATCGATTAGAGAACAATATTGGTTTACTCATATTTGGTATTTTATTTGTAACCTCAATTGGCGGTTTAGTGCAAATATTGCCGAGCTTATTTCAAGAGTCATTAAAAACACCTGGAGTTAATACTCACGTTTATAAGCCGTTAGAACTTGCTGGTAGAGATGTTTATATTCGAGAAGGTTGCAACACGTGTCATTCGCAACAAATACGACCTCTTGTAGCTGAAGTAGAACGTTATGGTTCGTTCTCGCGTGCAGGAGAGTTTGTCTACGACCGACCATTTTTATGGGGTTCAAAACGTACTGGTCCTGATCTACACCGTATTGGTGGTAAGTATAGTGATGACTGGCATCGCATACATTTAATGAATCCCCGCGATGTAGTACCCAACTCGATTATGCCTTCTTATCCATGGCTGGCAGAACGAGATGCCAATCATAACCAAGACATTGTTCCAAAATTACGCGGTCTACAGAAACTCGGACATCCATATACACAAGAAGATATTAATAATGCACCGGCTGAGCTTGAAGGTAAAACTGAAATGGATGCATTGATTGCTTATTTACAAGTATTAGGAACCGCTTACCCTGAAGGAGATTTATCATGGCTTATTTTTTATTCGCAGGAGATATGCTTGTGATGGCATTCATGATGATTGTCGTCGTGTGGGTATCATTAAAATCATCAAAAAAGAGTATGCAAAAAACAGCACAAATTCCATTAAATGACGAGCAGCGCGATGGCTGATATGCCCTCAGATTTTTGGAGTGGATGGATTATTGTCCTCTCGCTTGGCAGCTTGGCAGGTTTAACCTGGCTGGTATTTAGTATTTATTTTTCCAAGAATAATGCTGGCGAATTTGAATCACCCGTTTGGGATGAAACGCTCAAGGAAGGGAATAATCCTGCGCCTATGTGGTGGTTCTGGATGATCTTGGCTACGCTTGTTATTAGTGCAGCCTATTTAATGCTATACCCAGGCTTAGGTTCATTTAGTGGTGTTTTGAAATGGTCTCAAGGAGGAAGGCTGGATAAAAATCTCACTGCTTATGCGTATGAACATGCGGACACACGTAAAATGATTAAGCAGGCTTCTATAACAGAGTTACAAAAAGACGAAATATTTATGCAGTCTGCACAGCGACTATTCCAACAAAATTGCGCTGCCTGTCATGGAACAGAAGGCCAGGGACAAGCCATGATGTTTCCAAACCTGTCAGACTCTTACTGGCAATGGGGAGGTTCTGAAGCGGACATAGAACATAGTATTCGTCATGGAAGGCAAGCTGTAATGATGGCATGGCAAGATGTACTTGGAGATGATGGAGTAACAGAAGTAGTTAATTATGTGAAAACATTATCTTCGGATACAGAAATAGAAAATCCAGCAAAAGGTCAACAGCTATTCCAGCAATTTTGCATTGCATGTCATGGGCCAACAGGTGAAGGCAATACTGCACTGGGTGCGCCAAATCTGGTGGATAATATTTGGTTGTATGGCGATTCAGATGAACAACTGCGTCATAGTATTGCACTAGGACGCAACGGAATTATGCCGGCGTTTGAAAGAAGGTTAAGTGAGGCACAAATCCGTATGCTTGTTGCCTGGCTGAGTAGACCTGCAAACTAAGATGAATCTACTATTAAGTAGCCAACGCTTTTAAAAGCATTGGCTACTTAGATTTATACTAAAAGTGGATTTAAATATTAGTAATCAATCGAAATACCAAATACTAAATTTCTGCCAGGTAAAACAACACGATCTTTGGTAAATGATGCATGTTGGCGAGCGTCTTCATCTAGTAAATTTTTACCTTTCACAAATATATTAAGATCTGATTCACCAACATACACAGTTTTATTCACGCTCGCATTTAACATAGTAAATCCGTCTGTGTCGGTTTCTAAATCTCCTTCTTTATTTTGATCGGCGGTAACAATAACATCAAGAGCTGCTTGCCAAGTATCATATGAAAGAACAGCACCCGCACCAATACGAGCAGGTGTGATACGTGGAACATTGCCAAGATCATTATCATCAAATTCTGCACGTACGTAGTCCCCAAATACTCGTCCGTCAAGTGTATAGCTATCTGATTGAATAAGTTGATGAGTCAGTTCTGCTTCAAAACCATAGAAAGTCGCATCTTCATTGTCGAAATTGGCAACAAGCAATTCTCCATCTAACTCAAATACACCTTCTTCATCGACACGGTCAGCGATACCGTCATTATTAGTATCGGCCCCAGCAAGGTAAATAAAGTCATCAATTTGATTATAAAAAGCATTGACTTTCCATCCGGTACGTTGGCCTTGCTGCTGTAAACCAATTTCTAAGTTGTATGAAGTTTCTTTATCAATATCAGTCGAGCCGGTTTCAAATGTAAGCGTTGCTAAGTGCGGGCCATCAGCATAAAGTGCTGTTTCTTGAGGTGCGCGTTCAGAACGGCTTGCAAATACACTTAATTCAAGATTATTTTGCAAGAAACGTGTTGCTCCTACAGAAACTGACAATACATCAAACTCTTCATCTTCACCTGCGTCTGGTTCAAATTCATTTCGATCATAGCGAACTCCACCTTCTAATTCCCACATATCAGTATAGTAGTGTGAAATACCAAAGATCCCATAGCGTTTCTCGTCAACCGGTTGAACGAATGCTTCTTCACCTATGGCAGAAAACTCTCGATCGTTATACTGAAATCCAAATGTATTATCCCACTGCTCATTGACTCGGTTGACAATCTCTAATCTAGATTCGAGTTCTTCATTCTCGAATGTTGTGGCAATTTCGCCGTCCTCTTCAATTTCGTCGTGGGTGTAATTATTGAAGGTTGAGCGAAGTGAGATCGATTCAATTGCATCACTAATATCGTAGAGTTCAAATAAACTATCGTAGCGATACTGTTTTACATCTAAGCGTATATCGCCTTCTTCTGCACCAGGAACCCCAAAGTTAGAATCAAACCTGCTAAATGCAAATCCAGCTAGCGCTTTATCTGTAATGTAGCTACCACCAAAGCCATATTGATCAGTTTCGACATCACTGTTTGATAATCGACCTTTATTTTCAGGCTCTTCTTCATTAGCAAAACCATCAATTTCATAGTCATTTGTGTCTCTGGTTAAGCCGTCAATGTTCCAACTGAAAGAATTTTGTGAGCCTCTTAACTCTAGTACTCCAGTATTGCCATCTGATACGGTGGCATGATCCACTCGTCCTTCAATTTCCAGTGGTGCAAAGTCATTACGTGTAGGAATACGTTGGTTAATAATATTGACAACACCGCCAATTGCACCCGGGCCGTAACGCAATGTCGCAGGGCCTCTAAGAATTTCGATTTGATCAGCAGTGTAGGGGTCTATTGAAACAGGATGATCTTCACTTGCGCTTGAAACATCAAGAGAGTCAATACCATTCTGTAACACACGCACTCTATTGCTGCCCAGCCCACGGATGATTGGACGGCTCGCGCCAGGGGCAAAGTATGTTGATGAAATACCCGGCTCATTTCTTATGGTTTCACCGATAGAGTTGGATAGTTTTCTTTCCAATTCTTCGTCAGTGATGACTTCAATGGACTGTGCATGCAAGACGGTCGATTCGACTGTAATTGTTTTCAATTGTTCTGCTGCAGATAATCCACTCGATACTAAAAGCAGAGTGATTAGAGAAAATGATTTATGTTTCATTATGGCTACCTTGTACATTTATGTAGGGTATTAAATTATTATTATATTATTTAATAATTATAAAAGATTATAAATTTTCAATATAATTATTGTCGGTGATCATATGTGTAAACGCAATGTTATAATATTACATTACGGCTTAAAATGCGACAGATTGTGGATATTTAGAAAATAAATTGATTATTGATTAATAAAATAAATTAATATGATAAAAAAAATGAGTTTGATGAATGAATGAATAAGCTTAATACTTGTCATTACTGAAGATCACATGAACTTAGGAGATATTTGATGACAGACGTAAGTAAATGCCCAGTCATGGTTAAGGTTGATAAGCATGCTGCCGGCAGCGGTACAGGCAATCGGGACTGGTGGCCTAATCTACTAAACGTAAATATATTACATCAACACTCAGCTAAATCTAATCCTATGGATGAGGGTTTTAATTATGCTGAAGAATTTAAAAAATTAGACTTGGAAGCACTTCGAAAAGACATTTTTGAAGTTATGACAACATCACAGGATTGGTGGCCGGCCGATTATGGTCATTATGGTCCGTTTTTTATTCGTATGGCTTGGCATCAGGCAGGTACATATAGAACTGGTGATGGTCGTGGAGGTGCCGGTACAGGTAACCAACGTTTTGCACCTATTAATAGCTGGCCAGATAACGGTAACCTTGATAAAGCGCGTCGCTTATTGTGGCCAATTAAACAAAAGTACGGTAAGCAAATTTCATGGGCTGATCTAATTATTTTTGCGGGCAATTGTGCACTAGAATCGATGGGATTCAAAACATTTGGATTCGGCGGTGGTCGAGTAGATATTTGGCAACCTGAGGAAGATATTTATTGGGGTGCAGAGGAAGAATGGTTGGGTGACAAGCGCTACACAGGTGAGCGTGACCTTGAAAATCCATTAGCTGCTGTTCAAATGGGTTTAATTTATGTGAATCCAGAAGGGCCTAATGGCAATCCAGATCCAGTTGCATCTGGCCGTGATGTGCGTGAAACATTTGCCCGTATGGCAATGAATGATGAAGAGACAGTTGCATTGACTGCCGGTGGCCATACATTTGGAAAATGTCATGGTGCAGGTGATGCATCACTTGTAGGTCCGGAGCCAGAAGGAGCAAGTATTGAAGAGCAGGGCTTTGGCTGGATCAGTAAACATGGCAGCGGAAAAGCCGGTGATGCAATTACAAGTGGTTTGGAAGGTGCATGGACGCCTACACCAACCCAATGGGACAACAGCTATTTTGATACTCTTTTTGGTTATGAGTGGGAATTGTCGAAAAGCCCTGCAGGTGCTAACCAATGGGTAGCAAAAGATGTTGCCGAAGCAGATGCAACTCCAGATGCGCATGATCCAAATAAGACACATGCACCAATTATGACAACTGCAGATATGGCAATGCGTATGGACGAAATCTATGAGCCTATCTCAAGAAGATTCCATGAGAACCCTGCAGAGTTTGCAGATGCATTCGCACGTGCATGGTTTAAATTAACTCACCGTGATATGGGGCCTCGTTCTCGTTACTTGGGTGCAGAAGTGCCACAGGAAGAACTAATTTGGCAAGATCCAATCCCTGCGGTTGAGTATGAAGTAGTGAATGATAAGGACGTCAACGTTATCAAGACTATGATCGTTGGCTCTGGTTTATCAGTATCACAACTTGTTTCTACAGCCTGGGCCTCTGCTTCTACTTTCCGCGGTTCTGATATGCGTGGCGGTGCAAACGGTGCACGAGTAAGGTTAGCTCCGCAAAAAGACTGGGAAGTTAATCAGCCTGAGGAGCTTTCGGCAGTGATTGATAAGTTGGAAGCTATTCAGCAGTCATTTAATGATTCGCAGAAAGGTAATAAAGCTGTATCACTTGCAGATGTGATAGTTATTGCAGGTAATGTCGGTGTAGAGCAAGCTGCTAAAAATGCAGGTCATGATGTGACAGTACCATTTGTTGCCGGACGTGCAGATGCTACTCAAGAACAAACAGATGTTGATTCATTCTCAGTGCTTGAGCCGGTAACAGATGCTTTCCGTAACTACCAGAAAACTAAGTACAATGTGTCAGCAGAAGAGATGATGGTAGATAGAGCACAATTGCTTACACTAAGTGCGCCAGAAATGACAGTACTTGTAGGAGGCATGCGAGTTTTGGGTACCAATGCAGATGGATCGCAGCATGGTGTATTCACTAATAAGAGCGAAACATTAAGTAATGACTTCTTTGTTAACTTGCTAGACATGAGAACACAGTGGCAGCCAACATCAGACGATGCTGATGTGTATGAAGGCCGTGACCGGGATTCAGGTGAAGTTAAGTGGACTGGTACACGTGTTGACTTAGTGTTTGGTTCAAACTCACAACTTCGTGCAATTGCAGAAGTTTATGGTTGCCAAGATTCAAGCGAAAAGTTTATACAAGACTTCGTTGCAGCTTGGACTAAAGTGATGAACCTTGATCGTTTCGATGTTAAATAAACGATGAAGTCTAAAAGTATGCTGTAGTTATTTGCGCAACTACACATAACACTAAACATTAAAGGCGGTAAAGAAACAGATATTCTTTGCCGCCTTTTTGTTGTTAATCCAATTATATTTTGATCATTAGTTAGTAGTATTTAAAATTGGAACACATTCTAAATATTCACATTTCCCATAAAAATAGTACCATTTTTATATATTAATATACTTAGATACATAAATAAGCTCTACACTGGTGCCTTTTAGTCCGGTTTCATGTACTGTGACTGAACTAATGCATAAAGTATGTTCATGCATGAATGCTGGACATGTAAAAAATATGTACATCAAGTTAGTATGAATAGCCTAAATACTGGCTGCTGTTTACATTAATTTTGAGGTATTCTTAGCGTATGGAAATTGATCTAGATACCGGGCGTCTGTACGTTTTCATTGGCGGGTTTTTCTTGTTTGCCGTGATCGAATCTCTATTCCCCAAACGTAGTTGGGACGGCATGCGTATTAAGAGATTTAGTTTTCATATTGCAGTTGCTTCTTTCAATACCATACTAATTCGAGTATTCGCATATGTTCCAATGTTGCTATGGCTTGTTTATGTAGAGGAAGAGGGCTGGGGAATTTCCAGATGGCTTGGTTTAGTAGGTTGGACAGAAATAATTGTATCAATCATTGTATTAGATATGTTTGATTATTTTTGGCACCGGGCAAATCATAGAATTGGCTTCTTA
Source organism: Gammaproteobacteria bacterium (assembly GCA_028281205.1). GTDB lineage: Bacteria > Pseudomonadota > Gammaproteobacteria > UBA4575 > UBA4575 > UBA1858. Next base: position 7,012 of record JANQKJ010000102.1, on the reverse strand, counting down.
TGGCGCTTCCATAAAGCACACCATGCCGATACTTATATGGATGTGTCTACTGCTCTAAGATTTCACCCTGGAGAATTACTTATTTCATTTATTGTTAAAGCCTCCTGGGTTGCAATTTGGGGGCCGACTGTCATCGCATGGTTCCTGTTTGAAGCATTGGTTAGTTTGAGTGCCCAGTTCCATCACAGCAACATAGACTTTTCAAATAAAACTGAAAAAGTGTTGTCCCCATTGATTGTAACACCACGCTATCATGCAGCTCATCATGCAATCGACAGAGAGTATGGGAATGCTAATTTTTCTACCATATTCAGTATCTGGGACAGAGTGTTTTTTTCATATTCAAAACCTGCTTTGGGAGGAATGACTACAGCAGGAAAAGACTCTTTAGGCTTACCTGAAGGTCGTTCACAAGCATTTTCAATAACTGCATGGTTGATTGAACCATTCACTAAACGAAATTTGAACCTTGATAATTAAAATTAAAAGTTTTCAGTCAAGCACTGAAATAACAGCAACATAACTTAGGAGTAATTAGATGAAATATATAATGATGGCATTACTTTTATTACCACTTACATTAATTGCAGGTGAACATGCTGGTAAGAAAGCTGAGGAGCATGCAGGTAAAGCTGCCGAACATGCGGGCAAGTCAGCTGAAGAGCATGCAGGTAAAGCCGCTGAGCATGCCGGCAAGGCTGCGGATCATGCTGAAAAGGCAGAGGAGCATGCAGGTAAGGCCGCTGAGCATGCTGGTAAGGCTGCAGAAGAGTAGTACTGATAAAGGGTAAATGAATGAGACTCCTGAGAAATTTTACTAAGGCGATAAGTTTTGTACTTTTAATGTTTGTATTAGGAGTCCCTTCATTTGCTGAACAAGAACAGCATGAGGCAAATAAAAGTAATCATGTCAAAAAGTACTATGTAAGTGACATCAAAAAAGCAATGATGGATTACCTTGCTGATGAAGTTGACGAAAATGGTATTTATACAATTTTTGATGATAAAACAGGGGAAACTCTATCACTAAAGTTTGTAAAGATTCATGATCCAGTGAGGGTTATAAATGGTTATACTTACTTTGCATGTACTGATTTTCACGTAGTCGGCAATCCGGATATGCTATACGATTTAGATTTTTGGATGAGCCCCAAAAATGAAGTCCTCAAAATTTATAAAGCTAAAATTCATAAAGAGCCACGAAAATCACTCATTTATGGGTGGTACAAACAACCAAGATATACATTTGTTAATGACAAAATAGTTGAGATCTATTAGTTTTTATCAATAACATAGTTGGATTGATTGCGGCGAGACGCACTCATGTATGCATAGTTAAAATGTATATATGTTGTATAAATCTTCACGTTCCAAAATAACTAAACAGAATTAGTACAAATATTTATTTCATGGTTTAGATCAGATATAAATACCTACTTATATTTTATCAAATAGTAAAAGGATTTATATATGAAACGATTATGCCGTTCTATCGAATGCCTGTTCACAAGAGATACATTAATGCTGATTCTAGCGTTATGTGTTGGATTTTTCCTCGTGATTGCGGCATTTTCATAATCTTATCTATTGTTAATATGAGTATTTCAAATGACAGATTATAAAATTGATGTAGATGATTTAACCAATAAAAAGAAAGCTCAGGAAATGGTGCAGCCTGAATTAGTCAAAGTAGCTAATTCAATGCCCGACATATTACCTAAAGACTGGAGTTATGCATTACTGACCATGCCATTTGAAGGAAAGTACCAAGGATTAATTAACGAGCCATTTTGTATGACTAATGCGGATTGGGAAATCTGGTGTGACATAATGGAAGAATTTATTAAATATTGTCGTGAAAATAATTACATGCGAGACAAGCAAAAATTGTAAATCGAAATCAACAAATTCAATACTAAAGCATTTTTCTCACGTCGGATTCCTCGATGTGGATCATCGTTATCTTCTCCGCTATGGTTTCATTGCGTAAATATATATAAAAAATAAAATAATAATATTGAGTTAAATCATGTCAAATATGACTTAAGCTTGATAGCATGAGTCGCATACACAATTGCTTAAACGTATACCTGGTGAAGATATAAACATGCTGAGTAATATTTTATTTGTTGCTGATATTGAAACTGACAACACAGATGCATTCATGCAAGCTGTTGAATTGGCTAAAAATAACCAAGCCAAGTTGAGTGCGATCTGTGTCATTGACACCTCTTATATGAATGAGGGTAGTGCTTACTATTCTGTTTCGCTTGAAGCAATGATCACTAAGCGTCAAGAATTACTCGAATCTTTAGCGAAAGGAATTCACATAGCCGGATCGGAAGTTAATGTAAAAGTAGTAACTGGTAGAGAGTTTGTAGAAATTGTCCGTGAAGTATTAAGACATGATTATGATCTAGTCGTTAAATGTATTGAAGACAATAAATCTGTTGCCCAGCGCTTTTTCAGTGGTACAGATATGAAGTTATTACGCAAATGCCCGTGTCCGATTTGGATGGTTAAATCAACTAAACAGCAAGGTGATCGTGAAATCTTGGTTGCTGTTGATTATCAACCAGACAATTCTGAGAATGATGCACTAAATTTACGTCTACTTAAATTATCTGCTTCTCTCGCCTTGGCGGATTTTAGTGAACTTCATATTGTTCATGTTTGGAAGTTACCATTTGAAAGTTATCTGCGTGGGCCGCGCACTGCGTATTCAAATACAGAAGTTGATGCAATGGTTGACGAGGAACAAGCTAAACGCACACAGTGGCTGACAGAACTTGTAGAAAGTATCGATCAGGCACAAAGTGATGAATATGCAAATTACTTGAAACCAAAATTACATGTTATTCAAGGTGAAGCAAAAGCTGAAATACCACAACTAGTCAAATCGCTTGGTGCTGAATTGGTAGTTATGGGGACAATTGCTCGCACTGGTGTGCCTGGTTTATTAATTGGTAACACTGCAGAGAGTATACTTAATCAACTTGAGTGTTCTGTTTTGGCATTGAAACCAGAAGGGTTTAAAACACCAATAACATTATAAACTAACACAAAAAGCTGAAAATGCCTGCTTCTACCGAGTTGTAATAAAATTAGCCTTTAATCTTATACTCTGAAGTTGTAAGCTTTATTTGTCTATTTTATTGGCTATCACAATAAAATCTCGAGTGTCTACTACCTAGTGTAATGCTGTTAGGTAGCTGGTTTTCATTGTCAAAATTATTTTGAATATATTTATGTAATTATTGCATTTTTATTCGATAAAATATTCGTCATTATGTCTTTATCTAAATTTCGTAGCGGAGATATTTTATGAAAGCAGTTGGCTATGTGAAAGCTGGTTCTATTGACCAAGGCGATTCTTTAATTGACATTGAACTACCTGCTCCAGAAGTCAGCGGTAGAGACTTACTGGTGAATGTAAAAGCAATCTCTGTCAATCCAGTCGATACAAAAATTCGCGCAGCGGTAAACCCAGATGCTGGTGAATATAAAGTCATTGGTTGGGATGCGCTAGGCGAGGTTGCTGCTGTCGGTGAACAAGTTGAATTATTTAAAGTAGGTGACCGTGTTTGGTATGCCGGTGATTTAACACGCTCTGGATGTAATGCCGAATATCAATTGGTCGATGAACGGATAGTCGGTCATGCGCCTAAATCTATTAGTAATGCTGAAGCAGCAGCATTACCTCTGACAACTATAACAGCTTGGGAGTTGTTATTTGATCGCCTGGGTTTTTCTCATTCTACTGAATCAAGCAAACAAGATAATTTAAGTTTGTTAATTGTAGGAGCTTCGGGAGGAGTAGGCTCTATATTGACACAGCTAGCTAAGAACTTGACTAATGCGATAGTCATTGGGACTGCATCACGACCTGAAACAAAAACATGGGTGCAACAATGTGGCGCTGACTATGTAATTGATCATCGTAAGGCACTGTCTGATGAATTAAATAATATAGGTATTAACAATGTAAATTATGCCATTAGCCTAACACATACAGATCAGCATTTTGATGAGTTAGTAAAAAGTATTGCCCCTCAAGGTAAATTAGCTTTAATCGATGATCCCTCCAGTCACTTGGATATTATGAAATTAAAGAGAAAAAGCATTTCTTTGCACTGGGAGTTTATGTTTACACGCTCAATGTTTAATACTGAAGATATGATTGAGCAGCACTTATTATTAAATAAAGTTGCTGAATTGATTGATGCAGGCAAGTTACAGACTACATTGAAATCAACCCAAGGCAGTATTAATGCGCAAAATTTAAAACATGCCCATATTAATATTGAAAGTAATAAAACAATTGGCAAAATTGTTTTAGAGGGATTTAATTAGGCTAAGATTTGTGGGTTAAGTTGCCAAAGATGATAGTTAAGTGCTGCAGCAAAAGTAACCCATAGCAAATATGGAATTAGCAAGACGCCGGCTAAGATATTCAAGTGCCAGAAAGAGAATATAGTCGCAATAATGCAGATCCATAGTAATGAAATGTCTATAAAAGAAATTAATCCCTGTTGCCAGGCAAAAAATAGCCAACTCCAAAAAGCATTTAAAGTTAGTTGTACTAAAAATAATATCAACGCAGTTTGATTAGTTTTAAATCCTCCTGCACGCCAAACAAGCCAGGCCGAGATGGCCATTAAAGTATATAAAACTGTCCATACAGGGCCGAAAACCCAAGAGGGTGGCGCCCAGGAAGGTTGCATTAGCTGACTATAAAAAGACTCGGCTTGAATTGATGCGATGGCTCCTATAGCTGATGCCATAAAGCATAATATTAACCAGCCAATGATGCCTATAGCTTGCTTATAAAAAGATAGAGCCATAGTAGTTACTTTTTTTGATTTAAGACATGACTAAGCTCGTCGGATTATACAATGGCACAGTTTACATATTAAGCAAGCAAGAATATAAATTTGCTTGCGGATTCAGCTTGCTATGTTTTATGAGAAGTCTAATTTGTACTGATTACAAGACATTTTAATGACTTTAATCAATTAATATTATATGAGCCTGATTGTAAAATGTGCATATGAATACACGGAATGTGAGTAAGAGGTATGAAGTTCAATAGTCTCGTAATCGTTTTCTTTTTATTTATCTTATTTTCTGCAAATAGTTTTGCCACTAATGGCTATTTTTCACATGGTACCGGTATTAAAAATCGTGCGTTAGCTGGTGCTGGTGTCGCTTTTCCACAAGATGCCATGGCGGGTGCTACCAACCCTGCAGGCATGGCATTTGTAGGTAACAGGTTTGATATTGGAACGGTACTGTTTTCACCAGACCGTGATTTTTCGTCGTCAAATAGTTTAGCCAACGGCAATGGTGGAGCATTTACCTTGGGGCCTAATTCTGAAACCAGTGGCGATAAACTTTTCCCAATACCAAGCATGGGTTTCAATAAACTCATATCTGACCGCACAGCTATTGGACTTTCTATTTATGGTAATGGTGGTTTGAATACTACATACGATGATGGGACAGCTTCATTTGATCCTGATGGACCTGGCCCAATGGGTGTTGGTAGATTCCCAGGTGCCTTAGGTGGCGGCACTACTGGTGTAGACTTGTTTCAAATTTTCTTTAATTTATCTATTGCACATAAAGTGAGTGAAAATATTTCACTTGGTATCAGCCCGATTTTTGCCGTACAGGGATTTAGGGCAAATGGTTTAGGTGCGTTTGCAGGTTTTACAAAAACTTTTGCCGAGAGCGGCGGCATGGCATTACCAGATGATTTAACCAGCAATGGCCAGGACTATGCTATTGGTGGTGGTGTACAAGTAGGTGCATTAGTCAAAGACGTGGTTGATACGGTCGACTTCGGCATTTCTTATCGTTCCAAGATCTATATGGACGAATTTAAAGATTATTCAGATTTGTTTGCTGAAGATGGAGACTTCGATGTACCGCCAACTTTATGGGTGGGTTTTGCCTACCATCCCACAACAAATCTTTCTTTTGTATTTGATTTTCAACGTATATGGTATGAAGAAATAGACTCGATAAGTAACGATGTGCAAAACTTGTTTCGATGTCCTACCGCAGGGTTAGGTGGTACCGATATTGAGAGTTGCCTGGGGGGAGATAATGGTGGTGGATTTGGCTGGAGTGATATCAATATATTTAAATTAGGTATGCAATGACAGCCTTCTGAAAAAAATATTTTTCGCTTTGGCTACAGCCATGCAGATCAAACGATTGACGATGACCAGGTATTATTTAATATTTTGGCGCCAGGTGTTATAGAAGATCATGTGACTGCAGGTTATACCTATATATTTAATAACAAGAGTGAAATTAATTTTGAGGTTATGTATGCACTAAAAGAATCTGTTGAAGGTGTAAATGCATTTGATCCTACCCAAACCATTGAAATTGAAATGCAACAATTTGAACTTGGAGTGAGCTGGTCAAAGAAATTTTAGTATTATAAAAATTAATATAAATTATTTAAATTTATCTTGGCGCAAAATATCAACATCGCTTATATATAATATCATTGCATAGTTATTATAATATTTTTCTTGCAAGTGTTTGGATATTGCTGTTGCAACTTCATCATCACAAATTATTTCTAGCCTAATATTGCCGTTTGTTTCCCAGCCCGCATTACGAGTACCTCGACTACCTTTTCCACGTGCATCGGTAATGGTGTAACCCGTTGCCCCCAGCTGTTCAACATCATCTATCAATAAATGCTCTAAGGCCGCTTCGGTAATGATTGTGAGTAGTTTGCGCATATAGAAAGATTTTTCTCCAATACTGAAATTTTACTGTGTTGATTTAGAGTCCATAAATCAAGTCTGCTACCTTAAAGTATATGGGAATGCCTATTATTACATTGAATGTAAATGTAATGCCTAAAGAGGCTGTGAGTGACAGTGTTGGGTTTGCCTCGGGTACTGAGATGCGCATAGCTGCTGGAACAGCAATATACGATGCGCTGGCAGCGAGTGTTGCCAGCATCGCTGCTCCCCCTATGGATAAA
>JANQKJ010000094.1 GCA_028281205.1 Gammaproteobacteria bacterium | reverse complement strand
TAGCTCTCTCGCTATCTTCCTGAAGTCATCTTTTTGAGTGTGCGGTCTCTAAGTATAAAATGGTGGTAGAGAGCTGCAGCGATATGCCCGAATATCAGTAACAATAATACATATTCGCCCATAATCTCTTTATGAAAAGTATCAATAGGTTTTTCAAATTCTTCAAAAGACATACCCAGGCCTTGAATAACTATGGCATTGAACAAAGCTGTCGATTCAAATTTGGGAATATCAAACAACATATAGTATTTAGTATTCACACCCGTGCCTATATAGTCGGTTAACGGCATAACTATCATCACTGCATATAATAAATAATGACCAACATGGGCAGCCCGATGCGTCCAACCCGGTTCAGGATCAGGCACACGATTAAATATTCTCCATAGGATTCGCAGTACAACTATAGCTGCAACTGTAATACCAACCGACAAATGCAACTGCAACGAGATCTAATTTTCAGGGGTTTTTTCTTCAGTAAACCAGTGACGGAAGTACACTGTGCAATAAGACATTAAAAACAAAAACACGATCATCCAGTGCAAGTACTTGGCAATCGAACTATAGTTTTGTTTAGTATTTTTTATAGTCATATTTGCTTACCTTTAATGTTAGGTCAGCATTATGACAGTTTAATTTTTTACGAACTTAGATTGGAAGAACTACTGTTTTACTAAACGCCGTTGACATAATAAAGGCAAACACTGCAATAGCGGCGAGCCATGCAATTATCCGTATGGTTTTAGTTTTACCGCGCTTCAACGCAATAACACCAAGGACAATATATAAAACCAAACCAATAATTTTTGCATTAATCCATGCGGCCGGACCAGGATACTGGGCAGTAATGACCACAAGCGCAATAGCAGAAGCAAGCAAGAAAGTGTCATTAATATGAGGAATGATTTTAACTGGCTTCTTAGCTAACATGGGTGAAGATTGCATCATCCATATTCCTCGAAGCATAAAACCTAATATAGATAATACCGCTGTAACTATATGAATTAATTTCAATACCAGATAGATAGACATATTTTTTACCTATAGTTTTATTTACTATATGCTAGTTAATCAATAATTAGTTGCATGGTTTTTCTTCAAATCTTTCAAACCCAATTTAATTAACTTTGCAACCACATCCAGGTCAACACCCTCCAAACTTTTTAAATACAAGCAAGACTTACCAAGTTTATGCGGCCCCAGTTTTTTTAGTAACAGGCTATAGTCAGAATAGCCAGGCATAATGTATAAAGTCGGCCCACTTTTGCGCGGACTGAACCCAGCTGCCATAAACTGACCTTCATCACCGTTGGTGCGGTAATAGGTATACTCACCAAAACCAATAATTTTATCACCCCACATCTTCGGGCTAAGTCCTGTGGCTTGTTTAAATACCTTTAATAACTGCTTACAATCTTTACGCAAACCGTCGTCTTCAACAGCATTTAAGAATACTGAAACACTGGCTTTATTCTTTGAAGTTTTTAACTGTATCTTATTTGCCATAATAGGATTGAATTATTCAATTTCACTTTGTAGCTGATCTATCTGGTTAAGTATAACAACAAACTTTTTACCAAATTCAGTCAGCTTATACTCGACTCTAGGCGGCACTTCTGGGTAAATCGTTTTTTTCATAATCCCATAGCGCAACATTTTATTAAAGCGCTCATTTAATACCTTGGTTGAAATACCTTCAATTGAACGCTGAATCTCGCCTGGACGAACAATGTCATTTTTAACGGCTTCAATAACAGAAAGAGACCATTTACACCCAATAATATCCTCTACCATACGTGACACTGTTGTATGTGAGGTATTTTTTTTACCTTGGTTTTCCATAATTTACACCATTAAGTACCTATCTGACTAAAAAGTACTTACTTGTTAGCAGTAAAAATTAAACCTACTTTAAGGCTAAATCTAATGCATAAACAGGAGACTAACAATGCCATATTTAATTTCAAGTGCTGCAAAAAGTATACTTGCTTTAATTATTACCATCGCTATCGCCCAAGCGGATTCGTCTATCGATTACCCGCATGACTACCGGTATTGGACGCACGTTAAAAGCATGGTCATACAAGAGGGACATCCACTACATGCTTCGTTTGGTGGTATACACCATATTTATGCAAACGATCTGGCATTACAAGGCTATAAAGAAGGATTATTCCCGGATGGTTCCATTATCATATTTGATTTACTAGAAGCATTAAATACAGATAACACAATTACAGAAAAACAACGAAAAGTCCTTGGTGTTATGGTAAAAGACTCAAAAAAATTTACTTCCACGTCAGGCTGGGGATTTGAAGGATTTGATGCAGGCAACGCAAGCAAGCCTTTAGTAGGTAACAATGCTAAAGAAGCATGCTACGCATGTCACACATCACAGAAAAGCAAGGATTATGTATTTAGCAAATGGAGAGACTAGCATTTCATAACGTAAAATATATAGACCCTAGAAAATCTGACTGTACGCAAAAATAAAGCCAACGCTATAAAGTTGGCTTTTTCAATTAATAGCTAGATGACATACTGGCTTGCAGTTTATTTATAATAAAAATTACGAATAAATAATGTCAGGCTGCTTATTCTGACGCAAATAGCGTAGTAGTATTTTATATGTATCTAGGTCGAATATTTTATATTCGTTTTCAAATAAGCTGAGTTGATTTAGTTGTATTTCATTGTGAGCAGTGCCAAGATAGCACCAGTTTTCAAAGATATGAACATCAATCCATTTTGTATGCACAGATTTCTCACGAATCCCAATACGCCCCTCAAATGGCCAGGATTTATTTTTTAAAGGTTGCATAGCCTCCAACATACGAATGTTATGTTGCAATAATGGCTCCTCTCCTGCACATACGCCCTTGCAATTTTTAAGCTGATAAGCGAAACAAGCACCCCCGCCTTTTTCAAGACCTAAATTTTTTTCACATAGCTGATTTTCTTTCGCAAGTTTTCTCAAGGTGTCCTTAGCAGCTTTTTTGGATTTGAATAAACCGAAGTGATTTTGCATATCTGCTGGGTCGAGTTCATGCTCATTGATTATTTTAGGACTCGTACTTTCCGATGGATTCCATTCAATCGTATACAAACTATCATAGCGACGTAGACGGCGATTATATATCGGTAATTGACTCTTGATCATACGTGCTTCTTGCAATAATGCACCAAGTTCTCCAGCAGTTTGAATATGCCCAATTGATGCTATATTTTGTGCGATATTCATTTCTTTACCTGAGCGGTAATCACTTGCAAAGTGCGACAATACACGTTCACGTATATTTTTACTTTTACCGATATATAACGGTGTATTTTTTTCATCATAAAAAATATATACACCAGAACTTTCCGGCAATGCATCGATATCATCTTCGCTAATTCTTTTTGGCAAGCTTGGACGTTTGAGTAATCGTTGAATAACTTGCTCGATATGCTCAGGAGCCAACGTTGCGTAAATCGTTTTCATAAAATCAAACAGCACTCGTGCATCACCCATCGCACGGTGGCGCGCACTGCATTGCAAGGAATGTCGCTGCATAATGCTATCGAGATTATGGCGCTTAAATTCTGGGAATAAATTGCGTGATAGCTTAACTGTACACAAGACTGGCGACCGAAATGTTCTGCCACAGCGACTAAATTCATTTTTCAAAAAGCCATAGTCAAAACGTGCATTATGGGCAACAAATACTTTTCCCTCCAAACGTTCATAGAGGTCTTTATGTATTGCTTCAAAAGAAGGCTGATCCATCACCATTTCGTTATTGATACCGGTGAGAGATTGGATCGATTGCGGAATAGACGTTTGTGGGTTGACTAAAGTGCTCCATTCCGACACCAATTCACCCTGATGCATAGTAAGAATAGCCACCTCAGTAATGCGATCCCAGGTCGCGTTACCTCCAGTGGTTTCAATATCTACAAAAACGGTATTTTGCTGAAACACTCTTACCTATAATGCTGCATAACTCATGAGTATTAGCTTAGCAAAAATTCAGATGTAGTATTATTTTTGTCCAGGTCTCGTAGACCCTTAAATAAATTTCCGAACAAACCACGTCTTAGGATAAACTAATTATATATAATGTTAATTACACTAAAACATGCAAAGCAAACTTATTAAGATTGATTATTTCTCAGACATACTATGTGTATGGGCATGGATTTCTCAACGCAGAGTTGACGAATTAAATAACTATTTCAAAGATAAAATCGATATCCGCTATCAATTCATCGACATCTTTGGTGATACTAAAACACGCATAGAAACACAATGGGCAGACAAAGGTTACTATGAAGGCTTTGGAGACCATGTAGTAAAATCAGCAGAGCCCTATGAGTCGGCCACAGTAAGCGACAAAGTATGGCAGCATACGCGTCCAACAACATCTGCCAATGCCCACCTGGCGATTAAAGCAGTTGAACTTACACACAGTATCATACAGGCTACTGATTTTACGTCCGCACTACGAAGTGCATTTTTTGTCGAAGCTAAAGATATCAGCAACCTAGACATTATTTATTCTCTTGCAAAAAATAAAGCCCTTGATGTGAACAAAATACAAGACGCCATTGTGTGTGGCGAAGCGATGGCAGCTCTGATGAGCGATTATCAAAATGCCAAAGACTATGGCATCAAAGGCAGCCCATGTTTTGTTATGAATGAAGGCAGACAAATACTATTTGGTAATGTAGGTTATCGAGTATTACAGACCAATATCGATGAGTTACTCAAACAACCTTTAAACGAAGCAAGCTGGTGTTAGCTAGCACAACCATTACTTGCAAAACACTTGATGAATACAAGTCAACAGAACTTATCGATATTGCTGTGTACAGCGCAAATATTAGAACTTTCTAACACTATTTTGGTCATACAAATAGGAGAAAGGGACACATGACAGGGACGTCACTACACTAAAGGAGACTATATGAAAGATAGCACATTGTTTGCATACACAGTAGTCGCCTTAGTAATATTCGCAATTACTATAGCTATGGTCGGGTAATAATTTTAAACTAGCTATTTAGTTAAGTAATTTCCTACTTCAACTGTGCGAATAAGTATTCTGGGTCAAAATATCCTATTACTTTTTTAACCTTCCCATTTTCAACCGTAATAAAATCGCAACCTGGAAGTTCGATGGAACGTCCAGTGGGGGCGTAATCACCCACTGCCCCTTGATGGGTACCAAGTAACAACCACGGCGCAGCAACTATGCCATTACTTGCGACTGTGTTACTGATTAATTCCAGACTAAGATCAGGAAAAGCCGAGAATAATGAGCTGGCGTAATCCGCATAGACTTGGCCTGATAAATTCTCTCCACCCACAGGGTCGCTATAAGTACCATCAGCTGTAAGTGAATCAAGAATGGCTTGAGTACTATGCTCATTCCATGCATCAAAGTAAGTTTTTACTGCGTCTGTTGCTGATGTCATATAGTTCACCTTATTACACTGAACCTAAAGCCCTCGTGTATTATTATGTTACTTATAAAAATGTAAGACTATTCTACGAATTTGCCACTAAAATAGCACCCGCAACTATAAGTGCAGAACCTGTCAATAACTTAATAGTATGCAGGTCTTTCCATTCACTAAAAATCACCAAGGCCAACAACACGGCTACCAAGGTATTCATATTATATAACGGTACTAGCTGCGAAATAGGCACCTCAAAATTAAGCAACGTATAAGCTACAAGTCCTGTGGCAATTCCCCAGGTCAACCCAAATGCGCCGGCATAAAGCCCGGACTTGACGGAAAATGCAAACGAATTGTCAAACAAGTTATAGCCCAAGCCAACAAGCGCGATGCCAATGCCGGTAGCCACCAGATATGCAGACAAGCTGATACCAAGACTGGTACTCATTTTCTGGAATATCGCCGACCCTCCATAAATAAGTGCAGGCAAAAAGCCACCCAATAACAACGCAGTTGATTTAGATGTCATAGTAACGCTCCTATTTTTGAAAAACTTACTTCAGTAAAAACTGTGGTTTTTAAGTATTACTTGGAATGCTTGTGTTGCGCCAGCGAATCAAACTCATATTCAACTCTTGCAAGTCACTAAAATAAAGATTAGATTGTTGATGTACTAACAAATAGGAGGAGGTGATCATGTCTGTATGTGCTATGACTATCCTTCCTTTCTACTTCGACTGAGTATTCATTCGACTTTGAAGGGAATAGTAAAGCATGAAGGTACAATCAACGAGTATTCGTTGTAGGATTGCATCAGCTCTTTCCGCGTACCTTCACTTTTACGTTTCGTTAACTCTCAAAAAACTATATAAATAAGCCACTTTCAAAATAATAATCTAGAAATATCTAGCCAGAGCTTATATTTAGTTCAAAGCGTCTAGATTAAACTTTACTCCTATCGAGCGTTAACTCAATTAATTCTTATTAGCCCACAATTTCAATAGGGCCATGGTCATCACAATGATCACCATGTGGGTGATGTAAGCGCCCATTAACTATGTAATCGACATGGTCACCATGAGGTATGGCTTCATGACCACAGTCAGGTCCATGTATGTGGTCTGCGCAGGCAGTTATTGGATTGCATTCATCAGGGTTAGCACTGCTAACCTCAATTATATGTTCATCACAGTGATCTCCATGCGGGTGATGCAAATGACCATCGTGAACGTAATCAACATGTCCATTATGACGGACCGCTGTATGACCGCAGCCAGCTCCATGAGTATGCTCGGGGTGTGAGTGAGTGTTAGAACATGACATTACATGACCTCCAAGTCGTTGTTTAATCTCCTTATTTTACTGACAGGAGATATTTAGGTGAATTCGATAAAATCGATTTAAGTCATTAAAAAATACATTAGAAACTGACCTCGGATGAATATAGATATCGCAAACAACTACACCAATTTAAAATGTGAAACATATTCTATTAATTGTGATTGTAGCCTGGAAAGCAAGCTCAACTAACAACCGCTACCAAAAACGCAATTACTAGCAATACGAACAATGCAAGCCATATTAACGGCATAGTATTTTGCTCAGCCAACTCTTTCATATTGAGCTTCATAATTTGTTTTTCTTTATCGCAAATTTCATCACCACAACCACGGCAATATTTATCGGCTATCGCGATATGCGCATCACAGTGAATACATCGATATCGGTCACGCGTGTTCCACGGTAAGGCACCCACTACAGAATGAATATTTTTCTGCATGAGAAAAATATCATCTTCACTGAATTTAACTCCGCAATCTCTACAGTATAAATTCCCTCTGGCTGCAATATGTCCACAACTTATACAGCGATAAATATCATCTAAAGTTTTCATAGCAACTGAATTTTATAATCAGTAAAAAATATTGTAATCAATCGAGCCATACTTGATTAATTTTTTATATGTGTTCTCCTAGCATAAAAGTGATCATTTATTATAATTTTGCCTAATTTTATTGGAGTTTTTAAAAGCAAGTAACAACGTACGAGTTTCTATTGCATATTCAATAAGTTCTTTCTTTTTAATTACTTCCTTGAATAGCTCATCATATATCACACCTTTGTGCATTTGAATTTCATCTATATTTGTAAGCCTCATATGCCAATTTTCAAATTGGCGCCTAGCAATAAACTCGCGACGTAAAATATCTAAACTGTGATGGCGTGCATCCTTAGATATAAGAGACATTAATTTACAAATATTAAATTCTGGTCCCTCTATAAACTGTAAAAACTTGTTATTACCATATATTAGGATGCCCGTTATCCCAAACTTTTGATTGTTTATTTGTGAGATGCGCGCAATAGCCGCTAACTCTTTATCATCTAAGGGTGTGGTCGCAGTACTTACATAAGCAATATGAAATATTTTGGAGCCAGTGTTATTTGATTCAACTTGTTTCATATAGAATCTCTAGATACACCCTGAGCAATGGTACATCACAAAAAACTATATAATAAAATTAAAATAATTTATCTCGATTATTCACTCAATCATGATCATTTAATTAAAAATTTCTTGTAAGTAATCTATATTCACCGCTGGTCAATATTATTCCTGCACATATGAGGATAAGTATTTCAAGCTGATTCGCTTAATAGAAAATCAAAATATCTCGCAAGTTACAGATAACAAAGTAATGCTTACGCCAACAACTAGTGCTTTTAAAAACTTCATTAGCGATAGATAATTTCGTTATCCTCAGATCATCTTACAACTCAATAGAAGTCATTCAAGTATTTATAAGGTTTGTTTTTATGGTCTATACGTCAGATTTATTTCTTCGGATTGTTTCATCTGCCCACCTTTTCCATGCATCTGATATTTTTGAAACCTCAAGAATTTTATTCGCATTCTCATGTGTCTGAGTATAGATTTTAAATACATCTCGGATGCTCAGCTTATGATTAGGCTTTTCTAAAATTTCAACTGAATCTCCTCTTTCAAGACCACCTTCTTCTATTATTCTCAGGTATGCGCCAGGCCTAAGAGCTTTAGTAAATTTTCTGGGAAAGGTTTTATCATTCATGCGGACACCAAGCCGCCAACAAGGTATCCGTGGCTCTGAAACTTCTAAAACTGCTTCACCTACCTTCCATCGCTCTCCAATTAATGCATCGTTTACTAATATGCCACGAAGAGTTAGATTTTCTCCCAGTTTGCCAGGTTCAACAATCCTGCCAATCTCTTGTTCCCACCATGATAAATCTTCACTAGCGTATGCATATACTGCTTTATCATAACCACCATGCGCATCAAGGTCTGCCTGTAAGTCACCTTCTAGATTAATTCCACGGGCATAAACTTTGCTATCTACAGGGTTCTTCCAGATAGCACTTTTTGCTCGCCGCCCCTTGTACTCAAAGTCTTTTGGCAAACCAACGTTAATGGAAATAACGTTTCCTAGAAATGAATCCATATGAAGCCTTATTTAGTTTCGTTTACCAGATGTAATAGAGAATTATATATTTAACACAATTGATAGAATGAGTCGCCTATCAGCTCGAAACCGATCATTTATAACCCTCTATGATTGAGGGCAGGTGATTCAATGAATCATCTGCCCCAGCTTTATTGCGTCTTGCTTAAAGAATACAAGTGCGCCAATTCTGCATAGCCTCCTACTGATCGGCCGTCAATGAATATCTGTGGTACTGTACGATTTGATGAACGTTCAATCATTTGCCTTAATGCGCTTTCATTGTCAGTTACATCTATCGTCTTATATTCTTCCCCATTAGCCTTCAAAAGAGCTTTTGCACGGTCACAATAAGGGCAGTTATCTTTTGTATATACTTCAATGCTTTTCATAAGTTATCTCCTTTTAAATTACGCCCAAAGACATCGATAAATTCCATATGTAGCTTTCTCATGCTTATCAGATTCACTATTAATTATTCTGATTCCATATCCTGGAATTTTGCACACAATGACTTCCTCAGTATCTTTTTCATTTTTAATTATGGAATCAGAACGAACACCGCCTTTAAATATATCTAAAGTCGAATTATTAGGGGCAGCAGATGCACTAAGAGGTATTAGTAAAATGATCAATATTGCAACTATTAATTTCATCTCAACATACTCCATTTTAAGAACGTCCTTGTTCGTTCATCATCCATGCAATTGAAATCAATAGTTATGATTGACCATCATAGTCATGTCTCAATGATTCTGTGTCCACAAAATCCTGCACTTCATTAACATAACTATCAAAAGCAGTTAATGGACCTTGAGCTTTGATTTCTTGTGCTTCAGTGTATGTTACAACCCAGCTTTCTGAGTTCATGCTCTGTTCAACAGTGTCGATACTTAACCCACCAGCAGAAGCTGAAGTAGCTGCCAACACAAGTGCTATTGGTGATAATGTCTTAATATTCATGGTAAATCTCCTTATTAAAATTAAATTACGCTAAGTTCTAAAGTTGACCGATCGGTCAACAATGGGCGTAATCTAATAGTTATTGACCGATCAGTCAATATATCCTTGATTCAAAATATTCATCATTACGATTAATTTAATTGACCGAACGGTTCCTAATATTGTAATATGCTGAAATCACAAGCATAAAGGAAGAAATTCAATGGCTAGACCTCGAGAATTTGATATAGATGAAGTCTTAGTCAAATCTATGCAAGTATTCTGGAGTGAGGGTTATGATGGCACCTCATTGTCAGATATTATGGAAGCAACCAAGCTGCAAAAAGGCAGTATCTATAAAGCATTTAAAGACAAGCATTCACTTTTTTTAGCATCACTTGAGCATTACTTGAGAATGGCTCATGAATTTGACAAGAAACATTTAGACAATAGTAATTCCCCAAAAAAGGCAATTCATAGTTGGTTACATTCAGATTTAAAAGCTGTATGCGGTCAGACATTAAAACGGGGTTGTTTAATGATAAACTCACTTAATGATAGAGCATATAGAGATACAGAAGTAAAAAATTTAATCAGTGACCATATCTCAGCTTTAGAAAAATTGTTAGCAAAAGCTATTAAACGCGGTCAAGAAATTGGTGAGTTTAGAGATGATATCAAACCAACTGAAACAGCAAAGATTATTATATCGTTACTAGTTGGGATGATAACACTAACAAAAGGCCCTTTGAGCAATAATCAAAGCCTCAAAATTGTAAATAATATCTTAAAAATGGTTGAGCCCTGATTGGCTGTATTCAGTTCAACTTAGAACTATTGTCTAGCTGATTGTCTGCTTACGACGCAAAAACAGTCATTTAAACCTTAATCAATTCGCAAATTTTCATATCTAACTTACTATATTTATAATCGTACTTCTCACCCTAATGCATTAGCAAGTAATATCTATCTGCTATTGATGCAGACATAGAATGCTCTAGAAGGCACTATTTTTTAAAACAATATTAACTGAATTTTTTCGCAGCGAATTATCCATCAAGCAATATTAGTTTATTAATAATAAAATTTGATTTATTCACTTGACGCTAATAATCATTAAGGTATCTTGTATCGATGACTTATTGTGTAGCAATTAAAGTAGATTCTGGCCTTATATTTTGTTCGGACTCCAGAACAAATGCAGGTGTAGACCATGTCAGCACTTACAGCAAAATGCATTCATATGGTATTCCAGGTGAACGTCAAATCACTATCATGTCTGCAGGTAATCTTGCGACTACTCAGTCTGTTATTGCACAAATTCAGCGCGGACTCGAAAACCAAAATGAGCCAAATATTTTAAATTTACCAACATTGAGAGATATAGCTGATTACGTGGGTAAAATAAATAGCTATGAGCAAGACAAGCATGAAGTCGATAATGCTCAATTTGAAGCCACATTTATTTTAGGGGGGCAAGTAGGGCTAAATTCAGATCATGAAATATTCATGGTTTATCCTGAAGGAAATTATATTTCAACTTCATTTGGAACACCGTATTTGCAAATTGGAGAAAGTAAGTACGGAAAACCGATTCTAGATAGAATTTTAACTCCATCAACAAACTTGGCCACATCGGCAGCAGCAGCATTAGTCTCCATGGACTCTACAATGCGTAGCAACTTATCAGTTGGACCACCAATAGAAATTTATACTTATAATGCGAATACACTTCAACCAGGCGCATATGTCAAGTTAGAAGAAGATAGCAAATATCTAAGAGAGCTTAAAAAAGAATGGGATGCCAGAATCAAAGAAGCATTCAGTCAACTTCCACCAGTCGAGTGGGCGCAAAATTGGGATCAATCACCTGATCAAGAAAATATAATTTCTTAACCACAGCTGTGTTTAGAATAAAAGGGTAAGCGTCGTTTAAACCCATACTTCGATTAAGTTCATTCATAGCAATAGCTAAGTTAGACCAGTTATATAATTGAGCATCTATGTCGTTATTTTCATCAAAATCTAGGATGTTTAAATTTTTTGCAGACTCTAGTGTATCTATCATATGTAGATAATGAGCCCAACATTCCGCCCAGTCCTCTAATGGGTGAACCATGGCATACTCACTAATGTAATTTTGATTCCAATTTGTATGAGGTTTAGATTGATAGTAATGATCCAGGGCTTGTTGATAGTCGCCCTCTTCACTGCCAAAAATCTCCCTAAAAATATCTATCCATTTAGAATCTCTGATTAATAAATCAAAATAATAATGACCGCTCTCATGCCTTAGATGCCCTAAAGGTGTGCGATATTGTTCGCCAAGTTCGCTTTTAGTGTTTTCAAGATATATGTCATCAGCTTCTGCTAGATTTATCGTTATTAATCCTTTGTAGTGACCTGTAGTTACAAATTCATTGTCAACATTAGGATTTTGTTGTTGACCCTGAAGAAAATCAAAAGCAAGGCCATTCTCACTTTGCGCATAACTAATTACTGGCAAGCCTAATTGCAATAAAGAACGAACTAGTCTTCTTTTCGATTTTTCTAGACGAGCCCACTTTTGAATATTGTCAATGACGTCTAAATTAGGGATAGTGCGGTTAAGTTGACATGAAATGCATAATTGGGACTCAGATTCAGCAGGAATAGAAGCATTACATACATTATATTCTGTGTAATTTTTACAAAGCTTGAGCTTTTTATTGAAATCAGTTAGATAGTAATTGTCATCAAGTTTAGTAAGTCTGTTCATTTCATCAGATGTGAAATCATAAGCAATTAATTTATTGCATGACAAGCATACGGTATTTTCAAAATACAACTGGCTACCACAATCGCATCTGAATGTTTTCATAAGATTTGTCTTTTAAACTAAGAACCATTGTGCGTTTATAT
>JANQKJ010000054.1 GCA_028281205.1 Gammaproteobacteria bacterium | reverse complement strand
GTGGGTGCTGATGATTATTCATCCTCGGGATTGGATGAAGATGGTTCGGTGATTCTTGACCCACTTGATGACCCTGCTAGCGACTTGTTTGTACGCACTATTTACTTTGATTATGACAGCTCAAGTATTCGTGACGATTCTATGCAAATTGTACGTGAGCATGGAAAATACCTAAGTGGTAACCCCGATCGACTAGTTCGTCTGGAAGGCCATGCAGATGAACGCGGAACACGCGAATATAACCTTGCTTTGGGCGAAGAGCGTGCCAAGTCAGTACGTGAGGTCTTGTTGCTAGAAGGTGCGCAAGAAGAGCAAATCGAAATGGTTAGTTTCGGTGAAGAGCGCCCAGCAGTAGAGGGCACTGATGATGCTGCTTTACAGCTCAATCGACGTGTAGAAGTAGTGTATTAATCTGCCAGAATGTTGTGCAGGTAAGATCTAAATTAAAGGGAAGTTTATGAAACATCATCGTTTGATTTTTGTTTTTAACCTATGTGTGTTGATGTTGGTTGCGCAGACAGCTGTGGCTGCACCAAAGGCAACCAAGGAAGAGTTGAATATTGTTACTCAGAGACTGGAAAGGTTAGAGCGAGCATTGGATGATGAGGCGGCGAGGTCTGCGAATAAAGAAGGATTAATTACCCTGCAGCAGAAACTCAATCGCATGGAGCGTGAACTTCAAGAGTTACGAGGACAAAACGAAAGCCTGCGTAATGAACTTGATAATATGCAAAAGCATCAGCGCGAGTCTTTGATGGCGATTGATAAACGTTTACAAAAGAATGCTGAGCAAGCTAGTTCATCACAACAAATAAGCGCGACTAAACCAGTGCAGCAACAGCCAGAAGCAGAGACTAATGGCACTCAAGCTGAGATGGTGAAAGCAAAACCTGTTGAGCGTAAACCAATTGTGGTTTCCAGTGATACACAGGACTCAGATGAAACAATTGATGCATATCGTAATGCATTCTTGTTACTTAAGCAGCGCCGCCATGATGAGTCAATTAGTGCATTTGAAAATTTCTTGTCAACTTATCCAAATAGTAAATATTCGGCCAATGCTCAATATTGGTTAGCCGAGGCTAACTATGTCACTAAGCGTTTCGATCGTGCGCTCACAGAGTTTCAAACCGTGATTGACCGCTATCCTACAAGTAGTAAGTTGCCAGATGCACGCCTGAAAATTGGTTACACACAGTACGAACTTGGTCAATATGAAGAATCACGTGTGACCTTAACGCGGTTGCGTGCACAATTCCCGAATTCAACAGTGGCAGGTTTGGCGCAAGAGCGTTTGGAGCGCTTAGATAAAGAAGGACACTAAAAAAATAGAAGATTAAGTACGAGCTCGATATTAAGCGCTTCCTAGCTAGCGCT
Source organism: Gammaproteobacteria bacterium (assembly GCA_028281205.1). Classification (GTDB taxonomy): domain Bacteria; phylum Pseudomonadota; class Gammaproteobacteria; order UBA4575; family UBA4575; genus UBA1858. The sequence goes on along the minus strand of JANQKJ010000054.1, from coordinate 6,233 downwards.
TCACAATCAGCGCGCTAAATGTGAAGATCTTAGTCTAGCTTAATTACTTGTTATTTTTGAATGTCTGAATCCAAGCTTCGTATTACAGAAATCTTTTATTCTTTACAGGGTGAAACCGATACTATTGGTTTGCCTACAGTATTTGTGCGCTTAACAGGTTGTCCGTTACGCTGCCAATATTGTGATACTGAATATGCGTTCTCAGGCGGGGAGTGGATGAGTCTGACGGATATTCAATCCCAAATTTCAAAATATGATACGCCTTACGTCACTGTTACAGGAGGTGAGCCACTCGCGCAACCCAATTGTTTGCATTTATTATCTCAGTTATGCCAGCTTGGTTATAAAGTTTCCTTGGAGACGAGTGGAGCTATGTCCCTGGAAAATGTTGATTCTCGTGTAAAGAAAATCATGGATATCAAGACGCCTGATTCCAAAGAAGAACAAAAAAACCTGTGGCAGAACCTTGATTTGCTAGATAAAAAAGACCAGATCAAGTTTGTGATATGCGGTGAGCAAGATTACTTGTGGTGTAAACAGCAGCTTAAGCAGCGAAAATTGAATTCATTATGTGAAGTTTTATTTTCACCTAGCCATCATCAATTACAAGCTGTGCAGTTGGCGGAATGGATATTGCGAGATCAACTTCCTGTGCGGTTTCAAATGCAGTTACATAAACTGCTTTGGGGTGACCAACCTGGTAAGTAAGTATGGCTGAAAATGACAAAGCAGTAGTGCTTTTATCCGGGGGCTTAGATTCTGTCACTGCCCTAGCAATTGCACAGAACCAGGGCTATGAATGTTATGCACTGAGTTTTCGTTATGGCCAGCGCCATGAAGCTGAACTAATGGCATCGCAACGTATTGCTAAAACTATGAATGTTAAACGCCATCATGTAGTTGATTTGGATTTATCTTTATTTGATAGTTCTGCTTTAACTAATCATTCTATTGCAGTTCCAACTGAACCTACCGATAAGATACCAGTAACTTATGTTCCAGCCCGAAATACTATTTTTCTTTCAGTTGCACTTGGTTGGGCAGAAGTATTGGATGCGGAAGCTATTTTTATTGGAGTGAATGCAGTGGACTATTCAGGTTATCCAGATTGCCGACCCGAGTTCATTCAAGCTTTTCAGTCTATGTGCAATTTAGCGACTAAGGCAGGTATCGAAGGGCAGGCTGTAAAAATACACACGCCGCTGATTAATATGACTAAGGCACAAATTATTCAATCTGGTGTCAAACTGGGCGTAGACTACTCACTCACCGTTTCTTGTTATCAGGCGACTCGGGGCGGATTAGCGTGCGGACAATGTGATTCGTGCAAGCTACGTCGTCAGGGTTTCAGTGATGCAGGAATTGATGATCCCACGCGATACCAATGACTTGCTCTAATCCTTTGTTATGTATAATGCCTATTTATAATATTTATTAGTGTAAAAAGAGATTTAATCGACTTATTTTACATAAGTTATTAATAATATGCTAATGTACTTGAATTGTTCACATTCTAGTCAAAAATAATAAATAAGTGGAGAGCCGAGAACATGTCCGAACGAAAAAAACTTGCCATTATTGCCACCAAAGGTAGCCTTGATTGGGCCTACCCGCCATTTATTTTGGCTTCAACCGCAGCAGCGCTCGACTATGAAGTTGAAATCTTTTTCACTTTTTACGGACTAGCTTTGTTACGCAAAGACTTAAATTTGAAAGTGACACCTTTGGGCAACACTGCTATGCCTATGCCGATGAATATGGATAAATGGTTCCCAGTGATGGGAACTGCTTTGCCAGGTATGGAAGCTATGATGTCATCAATGATGAAGGCAAAAATGAAGAAAAAGGGTGTTGCCAGTGTTGAAGAGTTACGCGACCTTTGTATTGAGGCAGACGTAAAATTAGTGGCATGCCAAATGACTGTAGATTTGTTTGATTTTGAGCCAGATGATTTGCTTGATGATGTGGCGTACGGTGGTGCGGCTACCTTCTTTGAGTTTGCAGAACAAGCAAATATTACATTATATATATAACTATAAATTGCTCATCAGAGCATAAATATTACGCTGATGGTTGGTGCGGCTCGGTGCCGATACCATCCTCACGGAGGAGTCATATGAGATTAAATAAACGATTTATTTTTGCGTCATTAATTACACTGTTGTTAGGTAGCCAGTGGGTAAGTGCAGAAACTGAGTCTTCTGCTAATAACTATTCGGCAGGCATTACAGCACACAACATGATGATGAATCCCATGATGAACCCTATGGTGGCTATGAACCCCATGGTGATGAATTCTATGATGATGGGGCCGGGCATGATGAGCATGATGTATCCAATGATGGGCATGATGAATCCTATGTTGCAAATGATGAACCCCATGATGATGAGCATGAATCCTATGATGCAGATGATGACTAGTCCTGTTGTTGATGGTATGACGCGGGCCGAGTCCCTAGATAGCATGATGCGCATGATGGATCCTAAATTAGTTTTAGCCACAATGGGTGGTACATATGAGCAGCGCGAAGATGACGATGTACCTAATACTCTGCCGGTAGGCAAAATTCCAGGCTTCCCGACCCAGAGTTTCCATAACATACCACCTAATACTGTCACTCCTGGCGTTAGTGCTGAAGCCAAGAAGAATGCATTTCAGACTATGGTGATGATGAGTCCATTATCCATGCGTGACATGCTTAATATCATGACCGACAAACTTCCTTTGGAAGAAGGTGTGACATGGGATGATGCCGTTGAGTCTATGAAACTTCGTGCCAACGAGGTGAATTTCAAATTTGTTGGTTCAAGCCCATTGTCTAAAGAGATTGAAGCCCTTACTGATGCACCTTCACCAAGAATCGAAATATTCCGTTTTTGTGACGCGTTGGTAGCACGTAAGATTTTAGACTATATGCCTGAATTTATTGTGTTTCTGCCATGCCAGATAGCGTTGATAGAAGATGCGGAAGGGCAAATTTGGATTATGACCATGGACTGGGATATTAGTTGGTTGGATTTTGCCCAGAATCCAAATTCGCATATGTCTAAAGATTTGCGGGCTGATGCAAAAAGAATTCGTGATGATATTCGTTACATTATGGAAGGTGCAGCGAGCGGAGATTTATAGGAGCAGTACTAAATTTAATTCGGGAGTCAAAATAATGTTAAAAAAATTAATAACCGCTGCGTTAGTTGCATTAGTCACAAGTATCGTTGTCAATGCAGAAGAAACCAGTACTAACGATATGATGGCTGGTATGTCATACCCAATGCAGAAATCTATGGATCCTCAAGTATGGACCCAGATGATGGCTATGATGATGGATCCTGCCAAGATGATGTCTATGGAAAGCTGTGCGTTATGCCATGATGGTGAAGATCTTGCTAGGTATACTAAAGACTTCGGTCCTATGCTGGAAGCATCACAACAGATGGGTCAATTAATGTCCCCTCACCAGATGTTGCAAGCTACCAACCCAATGATGTCTAGCATGATGAATCCCATGGCCATGATGATGAATCCCATGACTATGATGTATCCAATGATGGGCATGATGGGGCCAATGATGGGTATGATGAATCCTATGATGATGGGCATGATGAACCCCATGACTATGATGTATCCAATGATGGGAGGTAGCATGATGAATCCTATGATGATGGGGGGCAACATGATGAACCCTATGGGTGGCGCTTATAACAGCAACCCAATGGGCCAAATGATGAATCCAGAACAATATACAGACTGGTTTAATCAGATGATGAAGCAATTCACTCCAACACAGCCTGCAGCAAAATAGCTAAACCAACTTTAAAGCCTTCAAATCATAATTTTTGAAGGGATATGGTTTATAAGGGAAATTATATTGACAAGGATGTCAATCTTTAACTTTTCACAATTTTCAACATAGTTGAATGCCAATTTACTGTGGTACTGCTATAATCGCGCCCTCGTATAAATCAGCGAACACTTCATGGAAGATCTTTCAAATATACACTACGTTGCCATTTTGGGATTCTGCATTGCGCTAGTCTTTGGATTTGTTGGCAATAAGACACACTTCTGTACCATGGGAGCCATCAGCGATGTGGTGAATATGGGCGCACGGGGCCGTTTAGGGTCTTGGTTTTTAGGTATAGGAATTGCCATTGTTGGCGTTCAGTTACTGCGTTCACTAGGGTTAGTTAACCTGGGTGAATCTATGTACCTATCGACTCAGTTTTTATTTCTGAGTTATATCCTGGGTGGTTTTATTTTTGGAATTGGTATGACGCTCGCGGCTGGTTGTGGTCAGCGTAATCTAGTACGCGTCGGCGGCGGCAACTTGAAATCTTTAGTCGTAGTTATTGTGCTTGGTGTCACTGCATATATGACTTTACGTGGAATATTGGCATTACTAAGGATTAACTATATATATGAAGCTAATATAGAACTCACTGACATCGGTATGACATCTCAAAGTCTACCTCAAGGGATTAGTGCACTTACTGGAATTCCGGATGGAACTGTACTGCAAACTGTAGTGGCGTTAATTATTGGTTTGGGTTTTATTGTATATGCACTCAAGCAGCAAGAGTTTCGCACTAGCTTTGATAATGTTTTGGCTGGGGTAACAGTGGGTGGTTGTGTGCTAGCCGCTTGGTTTGCTACTGGCTATTTAGGACAGGATGATTTCGATCCAGTCTCACCACAGGGGCTGACTTTTGTTGGGCCAACAGGAAATACTATTAGTTACCTGATGACATTTACCGGCGCACAAATTAATTTTGGTATTGCAGTGACTTTTGGCATGATTTTAGGGTCATTTTTATATGCGATTATTTCTGGCACATTTAGAATAGAAACCTTTAGCAACCAATCTGAAATGGTTAGTCATTTAATTGGTGCTGTGATGATGGGTTTTGGCGGTGTGTTGTCTTTCGGTTGCACAATTGGCCAAGGTGTCACTGGCATATCAACCCTAGCGATCGGTTCGTTTATCACCTTGTCTATGATTGTGTTTGGTAGCGCGCTGACTATGAAAGTGCAGTATCACATGCTGGATGAAAAATCGTTTTTTGGCGCAGTAGCTACTGGCGCAGCAGAATTGCTCAATCCATTCCATAAAGACTAAGATAGCAGACAAGCTCGTAAATTATTGCAATAGGTGCTTTGCAATACGTGTGTTATGAGTATAATGAACGCCCCTCATATTCCAGAGAATTACTCTAGCGATTATTTTCAGGAATACGCCTCACAGCTGACCAATATGAGGTTTATGCACGTGTAAAATGGGCCGTTAGCTCAGTTGGTAGAGCAGTTGGCTTTTAACCAATTTGTCGAGCGTTCGAGTCGCTCACGGCCCACCATTCTTACTAATCCATTGAGCCTATCTAGCTTATTGTTCACCGCTGTGGTCGTTTAAATTCGACTGTTTAAACCATATTAAATACAGATTGTCAGTAAACTAAGATAATCTGCAAATGTGCTTATCCTTATATATGCCGTCCAGATAGATTAAATCGGCATCCAACCATGAGTCATCAGTGTTATGAATATCATAAAGGGACTACTAGATAGAATTATTTTTGCTATAGGTGTGTTGTTATTTATGCAGGTGCCACACTTTATTGATCAGTATGAGCAAAGACTTGGTGGCTATTATCAGGCACAGGTAAAAAATCTGGCTCAATACCAACAAATAGCAAACCAGCAGCATCAAGGAAACTTATCTGCACTTATTGACGAATTTGAGTCAAGTTCAAAACGTTCGGTCCAGCAAACGGGTAATCATGTGCTTGAAATGAGCGAACAAACTGAGCAACTCAAGAATGATGTAATGGTATTAGCAAATGATTCATTCGTTATAAAGTTTTCACATGTAGTCACTACATTAAAAGTAGATATTGCCCGAGCAGTGATACAGACATACAACCCCGCGTTTCCTTTGTCAGTAGAAGGCTTAGTAAGTGGTTTGCTAGGTGGGGTTGTGTTGAGCTTGTTATTTAATGCCTTGTTTGGTTTTCCTAAAATCTTTAGTACTAAAACTAACACGACAAAAAAATCATCAGGTACTAAAGTTAAACAAAGAGTTGAACCTACAATTATGCGGCCATCAAGAGCGGCATAAGCAATTGATCTGATATAACTGCTATGCAAGCAACTGCACAGGAAGCAGTGTACGACACCAGTGGAATTACGAGCTACGGAGTTAAGGTGTTGTGGCTGCTGTTCACTGTGTTTATTTTTT